>CALKYL010000164.1 GCA_938003515.1 uncultured bacterium | reverse complement strand
CCGCGGCCTGCTCGCGCACCGCGCCGAGCTCGGCCGCGGCCGGGCCGGCCGAAGCCGGCGCGACGACGTCGCCGGCGGCGGGCCCGGCCGGTTGCGGGGCCGCGGCGGAAGTGCCTTCGCCGGGGGGAGCTACGGCAGGATCCCCACCGAAGCCGAGGATCGCGATCAGGACGGCGACGACGAGCAGGACGCCGACGAAGCCGACGATGGCACGGTTCTGCATGGGATCGGTGGGCGCGCGCCGAGGGGGCGCGCGGCGTTGGGGGGAGGTGGCCGCGCGGGGACGGAGAACTGTCGTGGCCGTCGCTTCGGCGCGCGCCGGCCGGTGGTTGCGGCAGGGTCAGCCCGTGGCCGCGACCGGCAGCTCGATCGCGAACACCGTCTCGCCCGGCGCCGTCGCCAGCAGGCGGATCGCGCCACCGTGCGCCTCGACCAGGCGACGGCAGATGGCCAGACCGAGCCCGGTGCCCGACGACTTGGTCGTGAAATAGGGCTCGAACAGGCGCGCGCGCGCGTCCTCGGGCATGCCGGGGCCGTCGTCGGTGACGCGGACGACGACCCGATCGCCGTCGACGCGCGACGCGATGCGCACCCGCACGGCGGCGGGAGCGGCTTCGATCGCGTTCTGCACGAGGTTGACGAACACCCGCGCCATCGCCGCCTGGTCGATCGCCACCCGCGCGCCCGGCGCGCCCGGCGCGAGGTCGAGTTCGAGCGGCCGCCCCGCGAACAAGCGGCCCGTCTGGTCGCGCAACTCCGTGAGCCAGGCGTCGACCTCGACCTCGGACTTCTGCGCCGGCGCGACGCCGGCGAACGCGCGGAAGTCGCTGGCGATGCGGTCGAGCGCCTCGGTCTGCTCGAGCACCGTGCGCGCGAGCCGGTCGGCGACCTGCTCGGCGCGCGGATCGCCGTCGGCGCGCGCCCGCCGCAGCAGCTGCGCCGCCATGCGCATCGGCTGCAGCGGGTTCTTGACCTCGTGCGCCACCTGCCGCGCCATCTCCGCCCACGCCTGGTCGCGCTCGGCGTGCGCGAGCCGCCGACGTCCGACCTCCAGGTCGTGCGCCATCTGGTTGAACGCCGCCGCGAGCTCGCCGAGCTCCGGGCCGCCGCGCGCCGGCACGCTGACGTCGAGATCGCCGTGCGCGATGCGGCGGGTCGCGCGCACGAGCGCCTCGACCGGCGCGGTGATCGCGCGCGACGCGGCCAGCGACCAGACGACCAGGACCACGATCGTCACGAAGATCGCGACCAGCAGCACGCGCTCGAAGGCGTCGCTCGCGGCGAACAGCTCGGCATCGGGGACGGCGACCCCGACGACGAACGCGCGCGCCCGGTCTCCGCCGCCCGGCGAATAGCCGACGCGCCACATGCGCCCCTCGGCGTCGCGCGACGCGCAGCGGCCGAACGTGTCCGCCGCGACGAGCCGCAGCGCGAGCTCCGGCGGTTCGAGCGTCAGCCCGTAGCGACGGCGGTCGGTGTGCCCCTGGACGGTGCCGTCGCGGCCGATCAGGAAGACCGCCGCCGACGGCAGTCCGGCCTGCACGACGAGCACCTCGCGCGCGGCGTCGAGCACGAACTGCACCTCCGACCAGCGCAGCAGCGCGAACAGCACGCCGGGCGGCCCGTCGCGGCGGGGCACGTCGAGCGCCGTGCCGACGTGGTGGCTGCCGGGGTCCATCGACCGGTAGTCGAGCCCGCGATGCAGATAGCGCGACCGGCCCCACGGCAGGTGCTGGGTGCCGCGTTCGCGCTGGGCGGCCTCGAACCACGGCGCGCCGGCGACGCTGTCGGGCACGAGCGCGGCGCGCCAGCCGTGCGAGCTCGGGTCGAGCCGCTGTCCGTCCTGCCAGTAGACGACGCGGCCGTCGGCGTCGGCCAGCAGCAGGAGATCGAGGAAGTTGTCGAGCAGGTCCGGCACCAGCGAGACCTGCTCCTCGAACGCGTCGAGCTCCGCCGGCTCGTCGAGCGCGCGGCGCGCGATCTCCCGCACGATCGCACACGCTCGGTCGGCGCGTTCGAAGTGCGCCTCGATCTTCTCGGCGTAGTCGAGCGCGAGCTGCGGCAGGAAGACCCGCACGACCTGCTCGTCGATCTGCTCCCGCATGCTGCGCAGCGAGAACCACCCGTAGAGCAAGAGCGGCAGCACCGCCGACACCACGAGGGTGATCAGGAAGCGGCTGGCCAGCGACAACGCGCGCACGCGCCGATTATGCACGCGCGGCTGTTCCGGTGCTGCACGTCGGGGCGGCACGGCCGCGCCGAGGGCGCGCGCGGTCAGCCGCCGCTGCTGCCCCGTTCGCTGCTGCCCCGTTCGCCGCTGCCCCGTTCGCTGCTGCCCGGATCGCCGCCCCCGGAACCGCCGCGCCCGGCGATCTCCTTGCGCAGGCGTTCGATGTGCGTCTCGCCGTCGCGCCACTTCGGGTAGTAGCGCTCGGCGTTGATGTAGTGGTCGAGCGCCTGCTCGAGCTCGCCGGCCGCCTCCGCGGCCTCGGCGGCGGCCCACTCGGCCGCGGCGCCTTCGATGTCGACGCGCAGGCCCTGGATACGCGCCTGCTCGTCTTCGAGCCCGTCCGGCCAGTCGGCGGCCAGGGCCTCGAACGCGGCGAGCGCCTCCGCCTTCTCCCCGAGCACCTCGAGGTCGCGCGCGGCGCGGTAGCGGTGCCGACCTTCGAGCTCGCGGTTCTCGATCATCAGTTCGCTGATGGCACCGCGCGACAGCTTCGACTGGCCGTAGGCGTCCGACAGCAGCTGCCGGGCGACGTCGAACTCGTCGTTGCGCATCGCGATCTCGGCCCGCTCGATCGTCGCCAGCACGTCGAGCTCCTGCTGCATGCGCTCGATCGCCTGCTCGACGCCCTCCAGCTCCGGATCGAGTTCGCGCGCCGACCGGTACAGCACCAGCGCGGCGCCGAACTGGTTCTGCTGCTGGCACTCCTCGGCGCGCGCGAACGTGTCGCGCGCGTTCTCGCGACGCGCGCGCTCGCGCAGCGCCGTCGCGTCCTCTCGGTCGGGGGTGTTGTGGATCACGTTCGCCGCGTGCCACTGCACCTCGACGAACCGGAACTCCGGCACCTTGCGCACCGCCTCGAGGAACTGCTGCTGCGCTCTCGCATTGAGCCGCGCGAGCTCCTCCTGGACCTTGGTCATGCCGTCCGCGGCGAGCTCGAAGCCGGGCACCAGCCGCTGGCTCTCGAGGTAGCCCTTCATCGCGCCGGCGAAGTCCTGCTCGGCGAGCAGTTCGTCGGCGGCGAACACGATGCGCTTCGCCTTCTTGCGCAGCGCGCGTTCGCGCAGCGACGCCAGCTCCGGGAAGTCGGGGTCGACCTCGGCGAGCGTGTCGAGGTCGGCGAGCGCCTCGTCCTCGCGCTCCTGGAAGATCAGCCGCCGCGCGCGGTCGCGCAGGTAGAGCCGGCGCATGCGCTCGTGGGCCTCGGCGAGGCGCGGGTCGACGTCGCCGTCGGCGAGCTGCTGCTCACGCGCGGTGTCCAGCACCTCGTAGGCGTGGCGGAAGTCACCGAGCCGCGCGTATTCGTTGCTGGCGTCGATGGCCGTCTGCGTGCTGCAGGCGGCGAACAGGCACAGCAGGGCGGCGAGGGAGGACGGGACGGTTCGCAGGGCGCTTCGCGGGGCTCTCATGACGGTGCACCGGATCTCCGGGCGGGCGCGTGCCGCCGGTGCGCGGATCAGACCGACGGGGCGGCGGCCATCTTCCCGCCGGCGGCCCCGATGTCCACAGCTTCGGCCGGTGGCGCCGACGGGCCCACCCGGGCGAACGTCAGCATCATCTCGGAGCCGGCGGGGTCGCCGCGCCGCCGGCGCCACTCGCGGCGGTCGACGGCGCGCACGAGCAGTTCGACCGGCAGCGAGACCGGCGCCGCGAGCGCGCCCGGCACGGCGAGCGCGAACAGCGCCAGCGTGGTCGGGGCGAAGAGGCGCCGGGTGCGGAACCGGAACACCTGCCGCCAGCAGCGCCGGGCCCGGCGCAGCACCTGCAGCGGCGCGCGCAAGGCGGCGATGACCGCGACCAGCACGAACAGCGCAGCCACCGCGGGTCGGCTCGTCGGGCGACACGGACGGGGATCGACCATCGGCAGCCAGTCGGCGGGCGTCATCTCCGTCATCAGCCGCAGCACGCCGAAGCGGTGGTAGCCGTAGGCGGCGCCGGTCAGCGCGAAGCCGTGGGCGGCGAACGCAGCGCGGAGGTCGTCGGTGCGGAGCCGGCGCAGGTGGCTCGACTCCTCGAAGAAGAAGCGGTTGCCGCGGCCGGCGTCGACCCCGCCCGGGCGCTGCCGGCACAGCCAGTGCGCCAGGCTGCCGGCGTTGCCGCACGGCAGGGCGTGCACCATGCGTCCGCCCGCCGCCACCAGCGCGGCGAGGTCGCGCACGGTCGCGTCGAGGTCGAACACGTGCTCGAGCACGTGGTGGCTGAAGACCAGGTCGAACCGGCCGCGGTGCGCATCGACGAACGCCGCGTCGAGCACCTCGAAGCGCGCCGCAGGCACGCGGGCGGCGGCGCTCGCGACCGCGGTGGCGATCATGTCGGCGCGGAGGACCTCCGCGTCGGGCCAGCGCGCCGCGAGCAGGCCGGTCAGAGCACCCGACCCGCAGCCGAAGTCGAGAACCCGCGCTCCGGCCGGCAGGTCGAGGCCGGCGAGCACGTCCTGGAGGCGCCGGCGGCGATCGCCGTCCCACGCGTCCATGTAGCCGTGCGCGTAGCGGGCCTCGTAGAAGCCGCGCGCCGCCGCCGGGCTGCCGAGCCGTTCGACCTGCATCGCCGATGTCATCGGCCGTCGGACGGCCCGGACCGGACCGCGGATGGCGAAGTCGGCCCCGAACGGCGATGATGGTGGGGCCGCGTCCGGCCCATCGCCGGCCAGCGACCACGCGCCCGATGTCGACCTCCTCCCCGCTGACCTACGACCTCCAGGACTACGTGCACACGATCGAGCAGGTGCTCGACCGCCGGCCGTCCAACCGCGTGATCATCCGCGAGGTGTCGAAGGCGACCAAGCAGCTGTGCGCGGACGACCGCTGGCTCGAGGAGCGCTTCCGGGTCGGCAGCAAGGACTGCTACACCCGCCATCTGCTGCACAAGGACCCGCAGAACCGGTTCATCGTGCTGGCGCTCGTCTGGCTGCCCGGCCAGATGACCCCGATCCACGACCATTCGTGCTGGGGCGTCATGGGGCTCGTGCAGAACACCCTCGAGGAGATCTGCTACGACCGGCTCGACGACGGCTCGCGGCCCGACTACTGCGAGCTGGAGCAGTCGCGCGGCACCGACGTGTCGACGGGCGGCGTCGCCTACCTCTTGCCGCCCTACGAGGAGATCCACCGGATCGGCAACACGAGCGGCAAGCCGACGATCTCGCTGCACGTCTACGGCCGCGACCTCGACGAGGTGAACGTCTTCGATCCGGTCACGGGCAAGGTCAGCCCGATGCGCATCAAGTACTACTCGCCCGAGTGCGGGCGGGCGCCGTTCGTCATCTGAGCCCCGGCGTCCGAGCCCCGGCTTCGGGGGCCGGCTCCGAGGGCCGGCGTCCGGACGCCCGCGAGGCGCCGCCCGGGGTGCTGCGATCCAGGGGAATCTCCCTACCCGCTGCTCAACCCGGTGGCCCGGTCCGGCCGATGCCAGGGACGGGAATGGATCCGAACGGCGACATCACCGACGCGTTCGACGACGACGAGCTGAAGCGTACGATCGAGGCGGGCAAGACCGGTCCGTGGCACGACGAGACCGCGACGTTCACCGATCCGAAGCTGCAGCGCCTCGAGGAAGAACTCAAGGAGCGGCCGCGACGGCCGCGGCCGTACCACCAGCGTCGCCTCGACGAGGTGCACACGCGCGTGCTCAACGAGGGCAAGGCGCCGGCGCCGAAGCAGCCGAGCGACGAGACGGCCGACGCGCAGCAGCCCG
>CALKYL010000163.1 GCA_938003515.1 uncultured bacterium | reverse complement strand
ACCAGAGCGTCTGGTTCACGCCCACCGAGACCGGCACCTTCCACCTGTTCTGCGCCGAGTACTGCGGTGACGACCACTCGCGCATGTATGCGAAGGTCCACGTCGTCGACTCCGAGACGTTCGCGACCGCGCCCTGGGACGTCTGGGAGGACAGCACGCCCGAGCTCGCGGCCAAGAGCGGCGCCGGCGCCTACCTCTCGCTGGGCTGCAACAGCTGCCACTCGGTCAACGGCACGCCGATGACGGGCCCGAGCTGGAAGGGGCTGTTCGTGCGCAACGCCGACGGCGAGATCGTCGGTCGGCAGCGCGAGGTCATCGAGAACGGTGAACGCAAGACGATCACGGTCGACGAGGCCTACATCATCGAGTCCATCCACAAGCCCGAGGCCAAGAAGGTCGCCGAGGAGCCGTACGTCCGCAACCAGATGTCGGCCTACCCGGACCTCGACGAGCGCCGCATCCGGGGCCTGATCGAGTACATGAAGACCCTGGTCGAGTGACCCGGACAGACAGGAGCACACCCATGACGACCAACGTCCCGGCGATCGAAACCCCGACCACCGCGCCGCGGAAGGAGCGGGAGAACTACCTCAACTGCTCGTCCGGCTTCATGTCCTGGGCGGGCACGCTCGACCACAAGCGCATCGGGATCATGTACCTGGTGGGCGTGGCGGCGGCCTTCCTCTCCGGCGGCCTGTTCGCGCTGCTCGTGCGCCTGCACCTGTGGCAGCCGGACGGCATGCTGTTCAGCAACGCCGACTACAACCAGATCTTCACGCTGCACGGCGCCTTCATGGTGTTCCTGTTCGTGATCCCGGCCATCCCGGCCTCGATCGGGAACATGGTGCTGCCGCTGATGCTCGGCGCGAAGGACGTCGCGCTGCCGCGGCTCAACCTGCTGAGCTTCTACCTGTGGTTGACCGGCGCGGTGCTCGCGACGCTCGCGATCGTGCTCGGCGGCTTCGACACGGGCTGGACGTTCTACGCGCCCTACAGCATCTACACCGACCAGGCGGTCGTGACGATCGGGCTCGCGATCTTCGTGCTCGGCTTCAGCTCGATCTTCACCGGGCTGAACTTCATCGTCACCGTGCACAAGCTGCGCGCGCCGGGCCTGACCTGGTTCCGCATGCCGCTGTTCGTCTGGGCGCTGTACGCGACGTCGATCCTGCAGGTGCTGGCGACGCCGGTGCTCGGCATCACGGTGCTGCTGGTCGCGTTCGAGCGGCTCTACAACATCGGCATCTTCGACCCGCGCCTGGGCGGCGACCCGGTGCTGTTCCAGCACTTCTTCTGGTTCTACAGCCACCCGGCCGTCTACATCATGGTGCTGCCGGCCTTCGGCATCATCAGCGAGCTGGTGTCGGTGCACAGCCGCAAGCCCCTGTTCGGCTACAAGCTGATCGCCTTCAGCTCGCTGGCGATCGCGATCATCAGCTTCCTCGTGTGGGGCCACCACATGTTCACGTCGGGTCAGTCGACCTACGCGATGTTCGCGTTCAGCTTCCTGACGTTCTTCGTGGCGATCCCGACCGCCATCAAGGAGTTCTCCTGGGTGGCGACGGTGTGGAAGGGCTCGGTCGCGCTCAACTCGCCGATGCTCTACACGCTGGCCTTCCTGATCATCTTCGCGATCGGCGGGCTGACCGGCGTCATCCTCGGCGCGCTCAACGTCGACCTGCACCTGCACGACACCTACTTCGTCGTCGCGCACTTCCACTACGTGATGATGGGCTCGATCGCGCTCGCGTTCTTCGCGGGCCTGCACCACTGGTGGCCGAAGATGTTCGGCAAGATGTACAACGAGACGCTGGCCAAGATCGCGTGCGGGCTGATCTTCGTCGGCTTCAACGTGACCTTCCTGCCGCAGTTCATCATGGGCAGCCGCGGCATGCCGCGTCGCTACGCGACCTACGTGCCGGAATACGAGCCCTACCACCAGGCTTCGACGATCGGCGCGATGATCCTCGGCTCCGGCGTCGCCTTGATGGTCTACTACCTCGTCGCGTCGCTGTTCACCGGCGAGAAGGCGAAGGAGAACCAGTGGGGCGGCGTCACGCTCGACTGGCACACGCCGACCCCGCCGCCGCACCTGAACTTCGACGAGGAGCCGAAGGTCGTGCACGAGGTCTACGACTACTCGACGCTCGACTACGAGTCGATGCAGCGCGAGGCGACCTGACCCCTACGCGGCCGCTCCCCACCGCCCTCTTCGCATCCACTTTCGTCCCATGAGTCACGAAGGACACCACGCGGTCGTGATCCCGGCGCCGGGGCCCGAGTTCGTCCCGCACGAGGTCGCGCACCACTTCGACACGCCGGTCCAGGAGTTCCAGGCCGGCAAGCTCGGCTTCTGGCTGTTCCTGGCGACCGAGATCCTGCTCTTCGGCGGGCTGTTCGCCGCCTACTTCTACTTCCACGAGGTCTACCCGGAGACGTTCCGGGTCGGTGGCCAGCAGCTCGACTGGAAGCTCGGCGCCCTCAACACGTCGGTCTTGCTGTTGAGCTCGTGGACGATGGCGATGGGCGTGCGCTCCGCGCAGACCAGCCAGAAGAAGAAGACCCTGATGTTCCTCGCGCTGACGGTGCTCGGCGCGGCGATCTTCATGGTCATCAAGGTCATCGAGTACAAGGCCAAGTACGACCACGGCTTCCTCCCGATCTTCGGCGGCATGGGCTTCGACGAAGCCACCGGCCAGATCGCGTGGTTCAAGGACTACGACGGCGTCATGGCCGGCGTGCCCCACGGCCACATGTTCTTCGCGATCTACTTCACGATGACCGCGATCCACGGCCTGCACGTCGTGATCGGAGCCGGCCTGATCATCTGGGTCATGTTCGGCACCGCGAAGGGGCGCTTCCACGCCGGATACTTCCTGCCCGTCGACCTCGTCGGCCTCTACTGGCACCTGGTCGACCTGATCTGGATCTTCCTGTTCCCGCTGCTCTACCTGGTGCCCTGATGGCCGACACCGCTCACGACTCAAGCCACGGAACGCACGCTGACGGGCACGGCCACGGCGAGCTGGAGATGGGCCACCACCACGTCTCGAGCTCGGCGCTGTTCCTCAACGTGTTGATCGCGCTGCTGTTCCTGACCGTCGTCACCGTCGCCGTCTCGCGCGTGGACTTCGGTTCGGCCAACATGCTGATCGCGATGGCGATCGCGAGCGTCAAGGCGTCGCTCGTCATCGCGTTCTTCATGCACGTCAAGTGGGACACGGCGATCAACAAGATCGTCTTCCTGAGTTCTTGCCTGTTCTTGTCGCTGCTGTTCGTGTTCTCGCTCGCCGTCCTCGTGACGCGTCGCATGGACAACGAGCTCTACACGGTCAAGTCACCGGTCGACAAGCAATGGGTGCACCCCAGGGAACTAGCCGAGAAGCAGTAACCTGCACGCCGTCTACCTGCACACCCGGCAACCTGCCGACGCGCGGATCGCGCTCTGGTCCGACGACGGCGTCGCCGGCGTCCGGTCCCGGCTGCCCGCAGAGCTGCCCGGTTCGGCGCGACCGGTCGAAGCGCAGCTCCTGCTGCCGACCGAGGCGTCGACGCTGCGGCCGCTGTCGGCCTCCGGAGACGACGACGGCGAAGACGACCGCGGCGCCGTGCGCATCGCGCCCGCGCTGTGGACGATCCCCGCCCTCGGCGTGCCGCTGGCGGATGCCGTGCCTTGGCTCGCGTCGCTCGACGCCGGCGCCTCGCCGCCGGGGCTGCGCGCGCTCGCCGCGGCGAGCAAGCTCGTGCTGAAGCTCGTCGAACGGGGCGACTACGCGCCCGCACCCCAGCCCGGCGTGCTCCGGTTCGCGCCGCACTGGGGCGCCGACACGCAGTGGCTGGTGGCGGCCCTCGCCGACCTCGTGCCGGGCAACCTGTGCACGGCCCGCTTCGCCGTGCCCGACGACCCGGTCTACGCGGTCACGCAGCGCAACTTCCTCGTCAGCTTCCTCGGTCACGCGCTCGACCAGGTGGTCGCGCGCGCGGCGGCCGGTGACCGCGTGCCGCCGCCCCGCTTCGAGAAGGCCGAACGGCTGCCGAAGGAGTTCTGGCAGACGCCGATCACGCCGGTGCTCGAGATCCTCGTGCCCGACAAGCCGCTCGAGGAGGGCGTGCCGTGGGGGCTGTCGATCCTGGTGCGGCCGGTGCCGAAGATCGGCTACACCGAGACCCTCGAGAGCCTGCACCAGCGCCTGGGGGCGTCGCCGTTCCGCAACGAGATCGCCGGCGAGAGCGTGCACCGCGTCGAGGACACGATCGACCGGGTCGCCGAGAAGCTGCCGGCCCTGCGCCGCGCGCGCAACATGAGCGACGGCCGCGCGAGCCTGACCCGGCAGGAGCTGGATCAGATCCTGGACCACATCCCCCTGCTCGAGTCGGAGGGCTTCGAGATCACGCTGCCAGGCGTCGAGTCGATGCAGCGGCTGTCGGCGCGCGTCGCGATCGTCGAGGGCAAGGGACAAGCCGACGACCCGCGACCGTGGTTCGAGTTCCGCTGGTCGCTCGCGCTCGGCGATCAGGAGCTGTCGCAGCACGAGTTCGAGGAGCTCGTCGACGCCAAGACGCCGCTGGTCTTCATCGACCGACGGCCGGTGCTGCTGTCGCCGAAGGACCGGGAAGCGCTCAAGGACTTCAAGAAGCGCATGCTCGACGGCGGCGAGCGCATCAGCTTCTTCGAGGCGCTGCGGCTCCGGCTCGGCGGAGCGTCCCACCTGCACGGGCTGGCGATGGAGTCGATCGCGAGCACGCCGCGGCTCGAGCACCTGCTGCAGAACCTCGAACGCGCCCGCTCGGTCGAGGACCGGGCGGTGCCCGACGGTTTCGTCGGCGAACTGCGCCCCTACCAGGGCCGCGGCCACGCGTGGATGCACTTCCTCGTCGATCAGGGCTTCGGCGCGTGCCTCGCCGACGACATGGGTCTCGGCAAGACGATCCAGGCGATCACGGTGATGCTCGACTGGCGGGACCGTCACCCCGGCCGCGGCGGCATCCTGATCGTCTGTCCCGTGTCCGTGCTCGGCAACTGGCGGCGCGAACTGCACCGCTTCGCGCCGTCGTTCAAGGTGACGCTGCACCACGGCAAGGGCCGCGCCAACACGGTGGAGTCGTTCCGCAAGGTGCTCGACGAGCACGACGTCGTGCTGACCAGCTACAACCTGCTGCAGCGAGACGAGGAGATCATGTCGGAGGTGACCTTCCACGGCGTCATCCTCGACGAGGCGCAGAACATCAAGAACCCGGCGACGCGCCAGTCTCGGGTCGCGCGACAGCTCAAGGGCCACTTCCGTCTCGCGCTGACCGGCACGCCGCTCGAGAACCGCCCGCTCGACCTCTGGTCGATCATGGACTTCCTCAACGAAGGCCTGCTCGGCTCGCGCACGCAGTTCGTGCAGACGCTCGAGCACCCGATCGTCAAGCAACGGCGGCAGGGATCGATGTCCGCGCTCGCCCGCCTGGTCCGGCCGTTCGTGCTGCGCCGGCTCAAGACCGATCCGGAGATCGTCGCGGACCTGCCGGAGAAGACGGAGCAGATCGTCACCGCGACGCTGACGCGCGAGCAGGCGATCCTCTACGAGTCGGTCGTGCGCAAGGGGCTCAGCGAGGTCGAGAAGGCCGGCGAGGGCATCCAGCGCCGCGGCGCGATCCTGACGACGCTGCTGCGGCTCAAGCAGGTCTGCAACCATCCAGCGCACTACCTGATGGACGGCAGCGCGCTGCCGAGCCGCTCCGGCAAGCTCGACCTGCTCGGCGAGATGATCGAGGAGGCGACCGAGGAAGGCGACCGGTGCCTGATCTTCACCCAGTTCAAGGAGATGGGCTCGCTGCTCAAGACCCACTTCGAGAACGCGTTCGGCCGACAGGTGCTGTTCCTGCACGGCGGCGTGCCGCAGAAGGAGCGCGACCTGATGGTCGCGGACTTCCAGGAGTCGCGCCCGGAGGGACCGCGGCTGTTCGTGCTGTCGCTGAAGGCCGGCGGCACCGGCCTCAACCTGACCGCCGCCAACCGCGTGTTCCACTTCGACCGGTGGTGGAACCCGGCCGTCGAGGACCAGGCGACCGACCGCGCGTTCCGCATCGGCCAGCAGCGCAACGTGTTCGTGCACAAGTTCGTCTGCAGCGGCACGCTCGAAGAGCGCATCCAGCAGATGCTCGACCGCAAGCGCGAGGTCGCCGACAACCTGCTCGCCGCCGGCGAGAACTGGATCACCGAGCTGAGCAACGACGACCTCAAGCGGCTGCTCACGCTCGATCGCAAGGAGGCGCTGGCGTGAGCGTCAGCGAGCGCAAGTCGGTCTCGCTCGGCGAGCGGTGGCGCCGCGAGGCGACGCGCAACATCGACGACCAGCGGCTCGCCGCGGCGCTCGAGGCGCTGCCGTCGATCCGCAAGCCGATGGTCCGCATCCGGCCCGGTTCGATCCGCGCCGAGATGGAGGGCTCGATGGGCTCGATCCACGAGGTCAGCCTGCAGATCCGGACGCTGCCGCAGAAGGACTGGCCGACGCTGGTCCGGGTGCTGCGACGCAGCAAGTCGATCATCGAGGCGCTCGAGAACGCGCGCGTGCCGCGCTCGTTCGACCGGCTGGTCGCGCGCATCGTCGGCGAGCCGCTGTTCCCGGACGCCCGCAGCGTCACCTTCGGCTGCTCGTGCGACCTGCCCGAGACGCCCTGCCGCCACGTGCTCGCGCTGCACGAGCTGTTCGCGCGGCGCCTGGACGAACGGCCGTGGGAGCTCCTGATGCTGCGCGGCGTCGATCTGCACGCGCTCCTGCAGAAGGTCAAGCAGACCGAGCCGGACGCCGAGCTGCCGCCGCTCGCCTTCGGCGTGCCGGAAGAGCCGGTGCTCTACCCCGACGCCGAGGACGCCGACCTCGATCAGAGCCTCGGCACGGCGGCGCTGCGCTGGCTCGTCGGCGACGTCTCGCCCCGCGCGGTCACCGCGGCGCTGCAGGCCCTCGCGGCGCTGCCGGCGAAGGCACCGACGTTGCCGAGCTCCAGAAAACGCTCGTC
>CALKYL010000162.1 GCA_938003515.1 uncultured bacterium | reverse complement strand
ATCCCCGACGACGTGCGCGACGGGCAGGTGCTGCCCCTGCGCGGCCTCGGCCAGCCGGGCCCGGCCGGCCCCGGCGACCTCCTGCTGACCCTGCGGCTGGTCTCGGACGACGTCTACCGGCTGCGCGACCGCGACGTCGAAGCGGACGTCGTGGTCGCGCCGTGGGACCTGCTCGAGGACACCCGGGTCGAGGTCGCGGTGCGCGGCGGCACCGCGACCGCGCGCGTGCCCGCGGGCACCCGGCCCGGGCAGAAGCTCCGGCTGCGCGGCCAGGGGCTGAGCCGCCCCGACGGCACCCGCGGGGACCTCTTGCTGGTGGTGCGGCTCGGCATGCCGCCCGAGCTGGACGAGCGGCAGCGAGACCTGCTGCGGCAGCTGGCGGCGCACAGCCCGCCCGTGCGGGGCGGAGCCGCGCGGTAGCGGGCCGAGGCGCCCGCGTGCCAGCCTGGACCGGGGTCGCGCGGGGCGGGGAGCCGCGGAGCGTGCATCCGGCGATCCGATCGGGCGCCGTCCGCCTGGGGTCCGTGGGCTGAGCCGTTCGACCGCTCCTGACGACCTGCCGGACCTCGAGGGGCAGCGAGGGCCCGGCAACACGCGACCCATCCGTTCCGCGCGCGGCCGCGCGCCCGCTCGGATTCTGGGGAGAACCCTCCACGCCGCCAGGAGCTTCGGCCCCAGGTGTCGGCCAGCTACACAGATACGGTAGATCCGGATCTTGAAAACCCGGGGAATGTGCCCTCGCGAGGGCGATACGGCCGGCCTAATCTCCGGCCATGGCCAGCGGGTGGCGGGAACGAGCGCTCGACCGGATCACGGCGATGCGCAGGTGGCAGCTGGCGGGGTGCACGGCCGCGCTGGTCGGGATCGTCGTGGCGCTCGACTGGTTCAGCCGGGCCGAAATCGCCGCGGCGCTGGGCTACCTGCTGCCGATCTCGTTCGCGGCGTGGGGCCTCGGCCGCCTCGGCGCGGCAGTCACCGGTCTGCTCTGCGCGTCCGCCTGGCTGCTCGTCGACCTGTCGACCGGGGACGACGCGGCCGGCATCGAGGCGGTCAACCTCGTGGTCCTGGCGGTCGCCTTCACGCTGCTCGGCTCGCTGCGCGAGCAGCTGGACCACGAGCGCCGGCTCGCACACACCGACTCCCTGACGGCCGTGCACAACCGGCGCGCGTTCTGGAACGCGATCGCCCGGGAGGCCGAGCGCTGCCGCCGGCACGGCACGGTCTTCTCGCTGGCCTACATCGACGTCGACGGCTTCAAGGGCGTCAACGACCGCTTCGGCCACAGCGCCGGCGACGAGCTCCTGCGGCGCATCGCCCTCGAACTGCGCCGGGAACGCCGGCAGCTCGACATGGTCGCGCGGCTCGGCGGCGACGAGTTCGTCGTGCTGCTGCCGGGCACCGGGGTGCTCGGCGCCGGCCGCGTCGTCACCCGCCTGCAGCGGCGGCTGCAGAAGGCCGCCTGGCGCCAGGCGTTCGACATCGACTTCAGCATCGGCTGCCTGACGGTGCTCGAGGCGCCGGCCGAGACCGAGGCGATCGTCGCCCGCGCCGACGAGCTGATGTACGACGTCAAGCGGAGCGGCCGCGGCATGCTGCGCCACGACGTGCTGCCGAGTCCCGACCTGCTCGGCGGGCCGGTGCTGCAGCCGATGCCGCCGCGCCAGCGCGCCGGGTCGCCGCCGTCGCGCCTCGCGACCTGATCGCCGCGCGCGGGCGGAGGGACGCGCCGCCCTTGTGCGGCGGGCGACCCTCGGCCAGCATCCGTCGATGGCGCTGTTGACGCTGCACGACGTGCACCTGACGGTCGGCGACCGGCACCTGCTCGACGGGGTGTCGCTGGTCGTCGACGACGGGCAACGCACCGGCCTGTTGGGGCCCAACGGGTGCGGCAAGTCGACGCTGCTGCGCATCCTCGCCGGCGAGCTCCTGCCCGACGCGGGCGAACGCACCGAGCGCCGCGACCTGCGCCTGGGCTACCTGGCGCAGGATCCCGTGCTGCCCGACGAGCGGCGCGTGCGCGACGCCGTCTGTGGCGGCATCGCCGGGCGCGAAGAGGTGCTGCGCGACCTCGAACGCCTGCACGAGGAGCTCGCGCGTCACCCGGACGAAGGGCTGGAGCGGCTGCTCCTGCGGCAAGAACGGCTCGACGAGCGCCTCGAAGAGCTCGGCGGCCACGACGTCGACCACCGCGCCGAGGCGCTGCTGCAGGCGCTGGGCTGCGCGCGGCCCGACGCGCGCGGCGGCGAGCGCCGCCGGGTGGCGCTCGCGCGGCTGTTGCTGTCGCGGCCGGACCTGTTGTTGCTCGACGAGCCGACCAACCACCTCGACGCCGAGGTCACCGACTGGCTCGAGTCGTTCCTGCTCGACGGCGACGTGCCGCTCGTGCTGGTCACGCACGACCGCTACTTCCTCGACCGGCTGTGCACGCGCATCGTCGAGTTCGACGGCGGCCGGCTGTTCGAATACGAGGGCTCCTACCGCAGCTACCTCGTGCAGCGCGCGGCGCGCCTCGAGCGCGAGGCGCGCGCCGAGAGCGCGCGGCTCAACACGCTGCGCCGCGAGACCGAGTGGGTCAAGCGCGGGCCGCCGGCGCGCACGACCAAGGCGACGGCGCGCATCGACCGCTGGCAGGCGCTGGTCGACCAGGCGCCCGCGCCCGACGCCGACGAGCTCGAGTTCCGCATCCCCGACGGGCCGCGCCTCGGCGACTTCGTCGCGCGGCTGCGCGAGGTCGAGAAGGGCTTCGACGGCCGCGCCGTGCTGCGGCCGTTCACGTTCGAGCTCGGTCCCGGCGAGCGCATCGGCGTGGTCGGTCCGAACGGGGCCGGCAAGACGACGCTGCTGCAGCTCTTGCTCGGCCGGCTCGCGCCCGATCGCGGCGCCGTCGAGATCGGCCCGACGGTGGTGTTCGCGGGCATCGACCAGCACCGCACCGGGCTCGACCCGCGCCAGACCGTGCTCGAGGCGGTCGGCGGCGGCAACGACCACGTGTTCGTCGGCGGACGGCCGCTCCGCATCGAGACGTTCCTCGAGCAGTTCCTGTTCCCGGGCGCCCTGAAGCACGCGCGCGTCGAAACGCTTTCGGGCGGCGAGCGGAACCGCGTGTCGATCGCGCGCCTGTTGTGCGCCGGCGGCAACGTGCTGGTGTTC
Source organism: uncultured bacterium (assembly GCA_938003515.1). The sequence continues at coordinate 360 of CALKYL010000162.1, read as the reverse complement.
GACGAGCCGACCAACGACCTGGACCTCGCGTCGCTGCGCGCGCTCGAGGACGCGCTGCTCGCGTTCGCCGGTACGGCGGTGATCGTCAGCCACGACCGCTGGTTCCTCGACCGCGTCGCGACGCGGATCGTCCACCTCGACGGCCGCGGCGGCGCGCGCGTGCACGAGGGCGACCTCTCGCTGCTGCTCGAACGGCTGCGCGCCGAGCAGGCCGGGCGCGCGGCCCGGGAGGCCGAGCAGGACGCGCGCCAGAAGGCCAGGTGCGCCGCGGCGCCGGCGCCGGCCGCGTCACAGCGCCGGCTGTGCGCGCGCGAGCAGGCGGATCTCGCCGAACTGCCCCGGCGCATCGAGGCGGCAGAG
>CALKYL010000161.1 GCA_938003515.1 uncultured bacterium | reverse complement strand
GCCTCAACGTGCTCGAGCACATCGACAACGACCGCGGCGCCCTCGCCGCGTTCGTGCTCGGCCGCAAGGCCTTCGTCCGGCTGCAGCTCTCGCGCGCCAAGCACCCGTCGCTGCGCGGCCACGCGAAGATGGCGCTGCGCATGGCGAAGCTGGTGCCGTTCTACGAGTACGGTGACGACGAGTTCTTCGGCTGCGACGGCGCGCCTGCCGACGTGCAGCGCCGGCGCCGCGAGGCGTTCGCGGAGGTCGGCCGTCGCCTGCGCGCCAAGGCGCCCCGGACGCTCGACGCCAGCGCCGAGCTCGAGGACGGCGTCTCGGACGTGCGCTTCGTCAACCACTACCGCGTGCCGTTCCAGTTCCGGAACCGCGTGCGCGCGGAGCTGCCGGTCGGCTGCGTCGTCGCCGAGACCCGCAAGAGCCACGTGCGCGACCTCGACGACAACTGGTCGCTGGACGTCACCGGCGCCTACGGCGCCAACCTGCTCGGCTACGACTTCTACAAGGGCTGCATCGACCGCGCCGTCGAGCGCGCCCGCGAGCTGGGCCCGGTGCTCGGTCCCTATCATCCGGTCGTCGCCGACAACGTCCGGCGCCTCCGGGCGATCTCCGGCCTGGACGAGGTGTCGTTCCACATGTCCGGCACCGAAGCGGTCATGCAGGCCGTGCGGCTCGCGCGCTACCACACCGGCCGCTCCCACGTCGTGCGCTTCTGCGGCGCCTACCACGGCTGGTGGGACGGCGTGCAGGCCGGCGTCGGCAACCCGCGCCCGGCCCACGAGGTCTACACGCTCGAGGACATGTCCCGGCGATCGCTCGCGGTGTTGCGCACGCGCCGCGACGTCGCCTGCGTGCTGGTCAACCCGCTGCAGGCCATGCATCCGAACGGCAACGCGCCGAGCGACTCGATGCTGGTAAGCGGCGAGCGCCACGCCGCCTACGACAAGGCGGCCTACACGGCGTGGCTCGGCGAACTGCGCGAGGTCTGCTCCCTGCGCGGCATCGTGCTGATCTTCGACGAGGTCTTCCTCGGCTTCCGGCTCGCGGTCGGCGGCGCACAGGAGTACTTCGGCGTCGCGGCCGACCTCGTGACCTACGGCAAGACCCTCGGCGGCGGTTTCCCGGTCGGGGTCGTGTGCGGCCGGCGCGCGCTGATGCGCCGATTTCGCGACGACGCGCCGACCGACATCTGCTTCGCGCGCGGCACCTTCAACTCGCATCCGTACGTGATGACGGCGATGAACGAGTTCCTGTGCGCGCTCGACGACCCCGGGATCCGCGCGAGCTGGCACGGCCTCGACGCGCGCTGGGACGGCCGGCGCAGGGCGCTCAACGACCGCCTCGCCGCGCGCGAGCTGCCGGTGCGCGTCGCCAACATGACCTCGGTCTGGACGACGCTGGTCACGCGGCCGTCGAGCTAAGCGTGGAGGCGGCAGCGTGACATGCGACTAGAGGGCGCCTCGCCGAGCTGGATCGGCACCGGCCGCTTCATCTTCTCGCACGACCTGACCGAAGCCGACTTCGCCGGGTTCGCGGATCGCTTCGTGCGCGCCGTCGAGGCGATGCAGGCCGACGGCTGGTGGTGGACGTCGCCCGCGCTGACGGCCCGGTCGATCAAGCGGCAGGTGCTGCGCGAGATGCTCGCCGCCGCGTTCCGCGGCCGTCGGCGTCCCGCCCGGGAAGCGGGCGCGCCGCCCGCGCGGGAACCGCGCCCCGAGCCCGCGTTCGTCCGCGACGGCCGCGCGGTGTCCGGGGCCGCCGGGCCGGTTCCGAGGTGATTTGTCGCCCCGCGCGCGCGGTCCGCCGCGCGCGGCCCCACCGCTCACAGGCGCCGCAACGGCTCGGGCCAGTCCGTCATGGGGTCGAGCCGCTCGCCCTGCAGCAGCTTGATCGGCGCCTTCCAGTAGATCTTCGCGTCGTGGAACGGGTCGGTCAGGATCTTGGTCACCCAGACGATCCCGTGCCGCGGCTCGACGGTGGCCATGAGGTAGACCGTGCGCATCAGGATCGCGACCGCACCAGTGACGATCCAGAGCCACGCGACGTGGTGGCAGTAGTCGTAGGTCGTCGTCCACGGATCGAACAGGCCGAACAGCGTCGGCGTCCAGAGCGGTACGAACGTCGTCAGCACCCAGACCGACATCAGCACGTACTTGCGCACCAGGTTGTAGCCGACCTTGATGTGCTCCTTGTGTTCGTGCGTCACCTGGTTGACGTCGTCGAACCCCTTCGGCTCGAAGAAGAAGTGCCCCGACTGACGGGTCACCATCGACACGCCCCAGCCCAGCGCCGCCGCGACGACGACGTCCTGGAAGACGATCAGCGCGACGTAGGCCGCGAGGAAGCTCAGCGCGCTGACGAAGTGCAGCGACTGGTTGATGCGGCTGTGGTGGTAGAAGCGATGGTCGTCCCAACGCTGGGTCTGCAGGGCCTCGTAGAAGGTGGCCGCGCGCGCGGCCGGTGCGACTTGGGTCATGGTCTCGGTCCTCGGGTTTCGCCGAGCGGCGGCTCGGCACGGTCGTCCAGGGAGCGCGCGGTCGGCAAGGGGCGGCGCAGCAGCGGCTGGCCGACGTCGACGCGTGCGCCCTCCTTCACGTTCGAGCACGGCTCGAAGCCCTTCGACGCGAACACGAGCAGCGTCGAGCCGTGCTGGAAGTAGCCGAGCTCGTCGCCCTTCCGGAAGCGCGCGTCGCAGGGGATGTGGTTGGGGCCGCGGTAGCGCAGATCGAGGGTCGGGCCGAGGCAGTGCAGCCGGATGCTCGCGACCAGGATCGCCGCCACGGCGACGATCGCGACGTGCCGGTCGGGCTCGGGCAGCACGAGGTCGAGCACGCAGCGCTCGTTCCGGCAGAACAGCCGCTCGATCCTTCGCAGCGCGATCGGGTTGACGTTCCACGTGTCGCCCGAGATGTAGACGACTCGCTCGAGGGCCGCGTCGCACGGCGCGTGGAAGCGGTGGTAGAAGCTCGACTTCAACCGGAGCGTCACGAAGAGACCGTCGCGGTAGCGCTCGACCAGCCGCTCGTCGCCGAGCAGATCCTCGAGCCGGTACGGAAAGCCCTTGGCCTGGAACACGCGCGTGCCCTCGACCCTGCCGTGCGCGCCGACGATCGCGTCGCACGGGCTGGTCAGCACGCAGGGATCCGGATCGATCGGGCGCGCGCCGGGCGCGAGCTCACGGATGAAGCAGTCGTGCAGGCTGCGGAACCGCCGCTGCTTCGCCTCGCTGAGGTCGAGGTCCGGCGCGAACAGCCGCCACGCCCCGATCGACAGCCTCGTCAGCGGGCCGGTCGGGATGCGGCTGAACCAGCCCATCAGCCGGGTCGCGAGCCGCCGCGGGATGCGGTTCGTCAGCAGGAAGTTGAGGTCCTCGTTGCCGAGCGCGCGGAGCCACCACGACGCCCGGGGGGCCCGGTCGTCCTTCGCGTCCGGGACCTCGCCGCGCCCCCGGCCACCCGACGGCGGTCCGTCGAGGCGCTCCAGGTCTGGTTCGAAGGTGGACGGAGGCATGC
>CALKYL010000160.1 GCA_938003515.1 uncultured bacterium | reverse complement strand
GACCCCCTTGAGCTTCTTCTGCTGCGGCGCGAAGGTCGGCGCCGTCGGCTCCTCGGTCCGCGCGGCCGGCGCCGGCGCGCTCGCGAAGCGCGCCGCCGGCAGCTTCTGCGGCGCCGCGCCGAGCCGCTCGACGACCGCCTCCGCGAACGCCTGCGTGCCGACGCGGCGCGCGCTGTGGCCCTCGCGGTGGATGTCCGCCGTGTGCACGCCGTCCTCGATGGTGCGGAGCCACGCGTTCTGGATGCGCGTCGCGACCTCGCCGTGGCCGAGGTGCACCAGCATCTGCACGGCGCTCAGCAAGAGGCCGGACGGATTGGCGACGTCCTTGCCGGCGATGTCGGGCGCCGAGCCGTGGATGGCCTCGAACATCGCGGCGTGGCGGCCGATGTTGGCCGACGGCGCGAGCCGGATCGAGCCGGCGACCTCGGCGGCGACGTCGCTGAGGATGTCGCCGTAGAGGTTCATGGTGACGATCACGTCGTAGGCCTTCGGCCGCACCGCGATCCGCGCGGTGCCGATGTCGACGATCTGGTGCTCGTACTCGATCTCCGGGTAGTCCCGCGCGACCTGCGCGCACGTGCGCTGGAACAGGCCGTCGGTCAGCTTCATGATGTTGTCCTTCGCGATGCTCGTGACCTTGCGACGGCCGTGGGCGCGCGCGTAGTCGAACGCGTGACGGGCGATGCGTTCGCAGCCGGCGCGGCTGACCAGCTTGAGGCACTGCACGACCTCCTGCGACTGCCGGTGCTCGATGCCGGCGTAGAGGTCTTCTTCGTTCTCGCGCACGACCACGACGTCCATGCCGTCGACGCCCGGCACGAACGGCGCGTAGGAAACGCACGGACGCACGTTCGCGTAGAGGCCGAGGGTCTTGCGGATGGTCACGTTGACGCTCTTCCAGCCGCTGCCCTTGGGCGTGGTGATCGGCCCCTTCAGCAGGACGCCCGTGCGCCGCACGACGTCCCAGGCTTCGGCCGGCACGCCGCTGGTCACCCCGGAGAGGTAGGCGGCCTCGCCGACCGTGATCTCGTGGTAGGTGAGCGGGGCGCCGGCGGCGGCGAGCACAGGGCGGGTGGCGCGCAGGATCTCGGGGCCGATGCCGTCGCCCGGGGCGACCGCGATCGGGGTCCTGGTGGAGGGCCCCGAGGCGCTCGGGGAACGGGAGGGCAGCGGCTGGAACGTGGTCATGAGTATCACGACACGTAAATCACGAAATAGATATCGTCAATACGGATTCACGTTTCGAGTATCGTTCCTGGGGTGTCCCGAAGTGACGCACCGACCGCCCCGCCGGGCTGGACGTTCCTCAGCAACCACACCCACGTGCTCGTGCTGCTGGCCCGCCGCCCGGACAGCCTGTTGCGCGAGGTCGCGCAGCAGGTCGGCGTCACCGAGCGCGCGGTGCAGCGCATCGTCGGCGACCTCGTCGACGGCGGCTACCTCGAGGTCGAGCGCGTCGGGCGCCGCAACCGCTACCGCGTCATCGACCGGCACCCGCTGCGCCACCCCGTCGAAGCGGGCACGACGGTGCGCGAGCTGCTCCGCATCCTGCGCTGATGCGCGGCGCCGCCTTCGTCGTTGGCCGGCGGCGCGGCAGCCGGCAAGATGCGGGGCCCGATGGCCCCTCGAGTCCTGACCGAGCGGCGCGGCGACACCGCGCTCGTCACCTTGAACGCGCCCGAGCGGCGCAACGCCATCGACCAGGAGATGGTCGACGGCCTGCACGCCGTGCTCGACGAGCTCGAGCGCGACCAGGCGCTCGCCGCCGTGGTGCTGACCGGCGCCGGTGAAAAGGCGTTCGCGGCCGGCGCCGACATCGCGCAGCTGCGCGATCGCACCTCGGAGGACGCGCTGCGGGCGATCAACAGCGGCCTGTTCGAACGCGTCGAGGAGTTCCCGGCGCCGTGCATCGCGGCCATCCGGGGTTACGCGCTCGGCGGCGGCTGCGAGCTGGCGATCGCGTGCGATCTGCGCGTGCTCGGCGTGTCCGCCAGGCTCGGGCAGCCCGAGGTCAAGCTCGGCATCGTGCCGGCGGCCGGCGGCACCTACCGGCTCCCGCGCCTGATCGGACTGGGGCGCGCGCGTGAGCTGATCTACACGGGCCGGGTCGTCGACGCGGACGAAGCGCTGCGCATCGGCCTCGCCAACGCCGTCGTACCGGACGCGGAGGTCGTCGACCGGGCGCTGCAGCTCGCCGGAGAGATCGGCGAGAACGGCCGGCTCGCGGTCCGCGGCGCGAAGCGCGCCATCAACGCGCTGTCCCGGCCCGGCCAGGAGAACGCCGTCGCGTTCGAGAGCGCGGTGCAGGCCGTGCTGTTCGACAGCGACGACAAGCGACGGCGCATGACCGCTTTCCTCGACGCACAGCAGCGCAAGAAGGACGGACGATGAGCGAGACACGATTCGGCAAGGTCGCCGTGCTCGGCGCGGGCACGATGGGGGCGGGCATCGCGCAGGTGTGCGCGCAGGCCGGCTCGATCGTCGTGCTGCAGGACCTGCGCGACGACCTGGTCCAGGCCGGGCGCGAGCGCGTGCGGGCGTTCCTGCAGAAGGGCGTGGAGAAGGGCAAGGTCACCGAGGCGCTGCGCGACGAGGTGCTCAAGCGCATCGTCACGACCACCGATCGCACAGCGGCCGCGAAGCAGGCGGACCTCGTCGTCGAGGCGGTGCCGGAGGATCTGGCGCTCAAGAACGGCCTGTTCCGCGAGCTCGGCGCCGCGGTCGACGAGCAGTGCGTGCTGGCGAGCAACCAGTCGTCGCTGTCGCTGGCGAAGGTGTTCGCCGGCGTGCCGGCGCCCTAGCGCTGCATCGGCAGGCACGTCTTGAATCCCGTACCGCTGATGAAGCTGCTCGAACTCGTGCGCACGGACGCGACGTCGCAGGCGACCGTCGACGCCGCGGCCGAGTACGGTCGGCAGCTCGGCAAGGAGCCGATCGTCGTCGTGGACAGCCCCGGCTTCGCGAGCTCGCGGCTCGGTGTCTGCCTCGGCCTGGAGGCGATCCGGATGCTCGAAGCCGGCGTCGCCTCGGCGGGGGACATCGACAAGGCGATGGTGCTCGGCTACGGCCACCCGATGGGCCCGCTGCGGCTGACCGACCTCGTCGGCCTCGACGTGCGGCTCGCGATCGCCGACTACCTGCGCGACGAGCTCGGGCTGCCCGGCTTCGACGCGCCCGAGCTGATGCGACGCATGGTCGCGGAGGGCCGGCTCGGCAAGAAGAGCGGCCGGGGCTTCTACGACTGGTAGGGCCCCGGCGCGGTCGGCCCGCCGGCCGTCGGCTCACACGCCCTGCAGCTCCCACGACAGGCAGTTGCTCAGCGAGAAGCCGAGGGCGCCGTTCGGACCGACGCAGACGTTGAGGCACTGCGAACTGTAGACGTCGCCGACGAGCGACGGGTCGAGCGGCAGCGGCAGCGAGAACGTCGTCGCACCGCCGCAGATGCCCGGTCCCTGGATGAGGTTCGGCCCGAGGTAGCCCAGGAACGGCACCGTGCGCACGGGGCCGCACAGGGGCGGCGTGATGACGCTCGGCGCCTTGCAAGGGCCCGTGCCGATCAGGCAGAACGCGAACGCGTTGCCGAACGCGCCGTCGAGCCGCAGCCGGAAGTCCTGGTTGCCGAGCACCGGGTCGTTGACCAGCCGGTGCACCATCGGGCAGTTGGCGCACGATCCGTTCGCGCACGGGTCGCCGACCGTCGTCGCGCGGCCCGGCCGCACCGCGAGGCCGGTCATCTGGTCGAGCGCCACGCCGCCCGGGCAGCACGACAGGCCCAGGATGCCGAGGTTCGAGCCGTTCCACGCGTAGCGCAGCGCCAGGACCGCGACGCCGTCGGTCGCGTAGAGCGTGCGGGCCCCCCAGTCGCAGGCGAGGCCGGTCACGGCGCCGAACGACGCGAAGCACGTCGGTAGCACGAAGGTGTCCAGCTGCGTGCAGACGTTCGACAGGTCGTTCACCGCGATGCGCGTCTGACCGGTCGTCACGTTGGCGTAGGCGACGAAGACGAGTCCGAGCCCCTCGTCGATCGCGAGCCCGGTCGTGACCTGCACGAACGGGACCGTCGTCGGCGGCAGCACCGTGTTGCAGCCGCCCATCGGCAGCGGCGGGCATGTGTTCGTGTAGAAGCGGATGCGGCCCTGGTTGTCGACCATCCAGAGCTGGTCGGATCCGTCGACGACCTCGAGGCCGGTCACGTAGGTGTTGGCACCGCCGAGCTGGGGCACCGGCGTCGGCGGGCACAGGACGGCGCAGTCCGGACCGTACTTGGCGATCAGGTTGCCGTTCGTGATCCAGGCGCCGCTCGTCACGGGATCCCACGCGGCGCCGCCGGCGAACGGATTGTTGGCGCCGGGCATCCCGGGCAGCGGGCACTGCGCGACGGCCTGGCAGCCGGTGCTCAGCTCGCGCAGCGCCGGGTTCAGGCGCGTCGCGCCGACGAGGGTCTGCGGGCCCTGCGCGGCGAGGGCGCCGGCGAGGGCGAGGACCGAGAGGAGGGACTTGGTCGGGGAGGTGTTGTTCATGGGAGGCTCCGGGCGACGGTCTGGGCGGGACCGCGCCACCTCCCGAAGAACCTCACCGCCGCGCGCGCACGCGGAAATCGCGGGTTTTCCGCGCGCGCGGCCCTACCAGCGGAAGCGCGAGACGAGGCGGCGGTCGTCGACGTAGGTCGCGCTGACCATCGAGTCGATGCCGAGGCGCCGGATGTCCTGGCCGACGGCGCGCACCACCTGCGCGACCATGTCCATCTCTTCGCCGAACTCGCCCGACGCCTGCAGCGCGGCGACGATGCCCTCGAAGGTCGCCGCGACGGGCGTCACCGCGATGCCGTTCCAGCCCGGGGCCATCGCCGCGGTGTGCTGTCTCACGACGTCGGGCACGCCGACGCCGCCCGCGGCGCGCGTGTCGAGCACGCCGGCCAGCGCGGTGCGCGTGGCCTCGTTGCCGCTGGCCGCGATCAGCAGCAGGTCGTCGGTCACCACGCATTCGATCTCGATCAGTCCGAGCAGCCGCATGCTGTTGATCTGCACGCCCGCGTACTCCTCGCGCTTGCGCCCGACGTGGAGCCCGCGGGCCCGCAGCATCGTCTCGAGCGACTGGTCGAACGCGCGGCCGTCGCGCAGCGCGATGCCGTAGACCGTGCCGGCGAGCATCGCCGCCGGGTCGCTCTCGAGGTCGTCGAAGTCGAAGGACCGCACCGCCTCGACGTCCTGCACCACCAGGACCTCGTCGCCGAGGTGCGCGATCAGGTCCTGCTCGAGCCGGACCTTCGTCATCTCGGTGAATCCGTCCATCGCGTCGTCGAACGACATCGGCGCCGCGTCGCCGAGGGACGTCCAGACGTCACGGGCGAGGCCGAACAGCGGCCGGAAGGTCATGGTCGAGACCGAGAACGACTCCGTGCCGGGGGGGACCGACGCGAGCAGCCGCGGCGCACGGTCGGTCGCCGGGAACATCTCGAACACGCCGCGCTCCCGTGCCTTGAGCCCGATCGACATCTCGCCGGTGACGTGCTCGGCGTCGGCGTCGACGCGCAGCGTCAGCCCCTCGATCGCGCCGAAGCCCATGCGGGTCATCATCTCGCTGACGGCGAACGGCGCGTCGCCCTCGTCGGCCGCTTCGAACACCGCGGAGAGCAGCGGGGCGAGGTCCATGTGCAGGAACAGCGGAGCGTCGTCCGCGCCCTTCTCGAACCGGCGCTCGTCCGCGAGCAGGCGCGTCGCGTCCTGCTCGAGTCGCGTGCCACCGAGCATGACCAGGTGGCCGTCGACGACCGCCGGCAGCGTGACGTCGGGCTCGTCGCCGCCGTTGTCGGAGCGCCGCAGCGTCAGGTCGCCCGCGATCAGATCGCGCAGGTCGCCGGCGTCCGCGTCCACCTGCGATTCGACCATGCGTTCGAACTCGCTGGCGACGGCGGCCAGATCGAAGGCGCCGTCCGGGGTCAGCGCGACGACGAAGCTCATCGGGGGCGTCGCGCCCGTCTGCATCGCCTCGGCGAACCGGTCCCAGTCGAGCTGCACCGAGACGACGATGTCGCCGCGGTAGTCCTCGACGAGACCGCGCGCGAGGTCGGCGTCGAACAGGCCGCTGTCGCGCAGCTCCTGCATCCCGGCGTCGAAGGCCTGCGCCGCCTGCTCCATCAGCGGCGCGAGCGAGTTCGCGTCCATCAGCTTCGCGACCTGCGTCTTCGCGAAGTGGCTGCGCCACTTCGCCGGCGCGGCGATGCGCAGCACGAAGCAGGAGTCCTGGGGCACGAAGCGGTTCCTGTCCTGTGCCGCGAGCGGCGTCGCGCAAAGGGCCGCGGTGCCGAGGGCCGCGAGGCCGAGGGCCGCGAGGCGGGAGGGGCGGGAGAGAGGGGCGGCCGCGTCGCGACCGGCGGCCGGGCACGGAGAACGTCGGAGGGTGGGGATCACGGTTCGGGGCTCACTTGTCCTGGGGATAGACGAGGATGCGGTCGTGCGCGATCAGGGCGAAGTCGCACAGGCCGTCCCCGTCGAGGTCGCCCGTGGCCAGCTCGCGCGGCTCGCTGTCGGGACTTTCGCTCGGCGGGGTCTCGAAGACCGGCACGGCGAGCGCGCGCGCGAGGCCGTCGGGCACGCCGGCGACGATCTGCACGCCGGGCAGGCGCCGGTCGACGACCACGAGGTCGGTCGTGCCGTCGCCGTCGAAGTCGCCGCTCCGACCGTGCCAGTAGAACGTGCGCTCGGTCGGCGGCTCGTGGGTCGCGACCTGGCGCAAGGCCGGTCCGGGTCCGAACGGCACCCGCAGCACGCCGCGCGGGCCGAGCAGCAGCGCCGAACCCTCGTGCGCGATGAGGTGCGTGAAGCCGAGCGAGGGCACCTCGAAGGTCGCGACCGGCTCGCCCGGGGTCGTGCGCAGCAGCTTGTCGCTCTTCTTGTCGTAGTAGAGCCAGCGTCCGTCGCCGAGCTCGCAGGCGAGCGTCAGCTCCTGGGCGCCGTCGGGGCCGTTGTCCTGCGCCAGCACGCGCACCTGGCCCTGCGCGTCGAAGCGGAAGCGGCGCACGAAGCGCTCGCGCACCGCGACCAGCGCCGGGGAGCCGTCGTGCCGCGACAGCAGCAGCGCGCCGTCTTCCATCTTGCGCGTGAAGCCGGCGACCGTCTCCTCCGCCTGCTTGCCGCCGCCCAGCGTCACCGTCCGAAGCCCCTCGCCGGGCACGACGAACGCGACCTCCAGCCCGTCGCGGTCGCCGACGTCGGCGGCGAGCAGGCGCGCCGGATCGGACGGCAGGCGGCCGAGTTCGACGAGCAGCGTCGGCTCGGCGAGCGGCGCGAGCCGGTAGAGGTGCGCGTCGCGGCGCTTGTCGCGGCCGAGCGCCAGGACCCCGCCCTTCGGGTCGACGGCGACCGCGACCGGCTTGTCGACGCAGCGCAGCTGCTCCGGGAACCGGTCGAGCGGCTGCGAACCGGGCCGCCACGCGACGACGTCCTCTTCGGCGCTCGCGACCACGAGGTCCGCCTTGCCGTCCTTGTCGACGTCGCCGATCGCGACCGACTCGACCCCGGCCAGGGACGGCAGCGTGCGCCGGACGAACGTGTCGTCGCGCCACTCGTAGAGCACCATCTGCGCCGCATCGCGCGGAAACAGCACCAGATCCTGGTCGCCGTCCTGGTCGACGTCGCCGACCGCGAACGGCGGCGTGCGCGTCGCGCCGGCGTCGCCGAACGCCCACCACATGAGCGTCGCCCGCTCGCCGTCCGCGTCGAGGCGGTGCACGCCGACGCGGCGGTTCGGGCCCTCGATCGTCGCCAGCGCGGGCGCGCCGCCGGGCAGCCGCGTCGGGAACACGTCGCGCAGGTTGTCGACGGTCGCGATGCGCCACGGGCCGAACGTGCCATCGCCCCGGCCGAGCCGCAGCCGCAGGTTCATGCGCTCGCCGGGCGCGACGCAGACCATGTCGAGCCGGCCGTCGGCGTCGACGTCGGTGACGTGCAGGCTGTGCACGTCGTCCTCGATCGGCTCGATCGGCGACAGCGCCGGCGCGCCGCCCAGGCCCGTCGCGATGCGCAGCTTGCCGCGCGTCGTCGCGACCACGTCTTCGCGGCCGGCGCCGTCGATGGCGCCGGCGAACTAGGGCG
>CALKYL010000159.1 GCA_938003515.1 uncultured bacterium | reverse complement strand
CCCAGGCGCGCTCCGGACTCGGCTCCACCACCCATGACGAGGCCCCTCGACGCGATCTTCTTCGACATCGACGACACGCTGTTCTCCACCACCGTGTTCGCCGACAAGGCGCGCCGCAACGCGGTCGACGCGATGATCCGGGCGGGGCTGCGCGCCGGCCGGGACGACGCGATGCGCGAGCTCGAGGACGTCATCACCGAGTTCTCGAGCAACTACGGCGGCCACTTCGACAAGGTGCTCGACCGCCTCGGCCCGGAGACGACCGAGGGGCACAACCGCGCCGTCATCGTCGCCGCCGGGGTCGTCGCCTACCACGGCACCAAGGAGAGCGAGCTCAAGGTCTACGACGACGTCTACGAGACGCTGAAGTGGCTCGCGTCCACGCCGGTCGTGCGCGGCATCATCTCGGCCGGCATCACGATCAAGCAGGCGGAGAAGCTCGTGCGGCTCGACGTGCTCGAGTTCGTCACGCCGTCGGCCATCTTCTTCACCGACCAGGTCGGCTTCAGCAAGCCCAACCCGAAGCTCTACAGGCGCGTGCTGCAGCGCATGCGCCTCGAACCGGCGCGCTGCATCTACGTCGGCGACAACCCGACCCACGACATCGACCCGTGCAACGACCTCGGCTGGACGACCGTGCGCATCCGCCGCAGCGGCCGCCACGCGATGCTCGAGGGCCGCACGAAGGCGACCTACGAGATCCGGGACTTCCTCGAGCTGCGCGCCCTGCTCGAGCGCGACTTCGGCCTGCGGCCCGCTACTTGAGCTGCTCCCAGAAGTCCTCGGGCATGTCGTGCGCGATCTTCAGCGCGCCGTTCGCGCCGCCGTAGATCGGCTCCTCGATGCGCACGACCTTCCCGCCGCCGAGCCGGTCCTTCATCGCCTTCTCGAGCGCCGAGTCGAGGCCCTTGATCATCGAACCGCCGCCGGCGAGCAGCACGCGGTTCTTGAGCTTCTGCTGGAACTCGGGATCGAACGTCGCGACGAGCTTCTTGACCCCGGTGAGGATCGGCTCGATCACGATCGAGCAGGCCTTCTGCAGCTGGTCGGTCAGGTCGAAGGAGGTCGGCTTGCCCTCGACCGGCAGGTCGACCATGACGCGCTCGGACGCGTCGCCGACGAAGCCGTAGCGCTCCTTGATCTCCTTGACCATCTGCACGCTGAACTGCGCGCCGGGACACGTCTCGGTGATCAACCGGCCCAGCTCCTGGTCGACGGCGTCGCCGGCGACGTCGAACATCACCTGGTCGGCGTCCTCCGGCATGGTGCCGTGCATGCGGCACATGTCGGTCGTGCCCGCGCCGATGTCGATGACGAGCACGTCCTCGAGCCAGTCGAGCCCGTAGGCGACCGCGAACGGCTCGCTGCACAGCATCACCGAGTCGACGTGCGAGCGCGCGGCCTCGATGATCGCCTCGCGGTTCTTGATCGACGCCGCCGCCGGCGCGCCGATCACGCAGTAGACGAGCTCGTCCGAGCGCGGCCGCGCGAGCCGGATCGCCTCTCCGATCAGGTCCTGGGCGGCCTTGAGGTTCTGCTTCGCCTCCTCGTCCATCGACTCGCCGGTGTACTTGATGACGCCCTTCTCCAGCGGCTTGTAGAAGCGCAGCGACAGGCGCTTGTCGATCGCCTCCTTGCCGAACAGGACGTCCTTCTTCAGGAGCTTCCTGCCGACGACGTCCTTCGGGTAGCCGACGTAGGAGAACAGCGTCTCGCGCACGCCGTTGCTCGCCGACACCGACGTCCTGGACGTGCCGAGGTCCATGCCGATGTAGAGCACGCCGTGGTCCTTCTTGGACCCGGCTTCCGCGGCGGCGCCCTGGCCTTCGTTCTTCTTCTCGCTCATGGGTTCTCCGTTCAGGCGCCCTTGCCGCGCTTCTGCAGCTGCAGGTTGGCGCGGAAGATCTCCGCCATCAGTTCCTTCTTCTTGCCGGCCTGGCCGTCGCGCTCGTCGACCCCCTGCACCTCGCGGTAGATCGACGAGATGCCGGCGTCGACGCTGTGCAGGGCCGAGACCTGCTGCAGCCGGTGCTCGGTCATCGTCAGGCTGTCGTTGAGCTTCTTGATGCGGCGCTGCAGGTTGTGCACCTCGCGGTCCTGCAGCTCCCGCCGCGCCGCCTCGGCGCTCTCGCGCTCGCGGGTCACGACGTCCATCACGACCTCGACGAGCCGCTCCTCGACCACGGACACCGGCAGGTCCGGCAGCTCCGCGAGCGCGCGCACGACCTCCGAGACGCGCCGCGCGATGACCGCGTTCTCGCCGTCGTAGCGGTTGGCGAGCTCGACCGAGTCCTGGGCGAGCTTGAGCTGCAGCGCGCGCCGCTGCTCGGTCAGCTCGCGGCGCAGCGCGTCGACCTCTTCCTCGGCGAGCTCGCGCTGGCGCTCGATCTCCGACTTCTCGCGCTGCAGGTCCTCGTTGCTGCGCAGCAGCCGGACGAACTCCGCCTTCGTCGCGTCCGCGACCGCTTCGCGCTCGATGCCGGCCAGCCGGCTCCGGAGGCTCCGGTGCACCGCCGCCTCGACCAGCCCGACGACGCGGTCGATGCCGCGCACGCTGACCTGCTGCACGCCCTTCTTCTTGAGGCTGTCCAGCGACGTGCGGTAGGCCAGCTGCCGCACCGCCTCCTTGAGGCTCTCCTTGAAGCCGGGCAAGCTCAGCCCTCGTCCGCCGGGGCTTCGTAGGCGAGCCGCCGGTCGCTCTCCGGATCCTGGCCGCGCACCTCGGTGACGAAGGTGCCGAGCACGTTGCCGCCCATGTCGTGCAGCGCCCGCAGCGCGTCGCGCGACTGCTTCTTCAGCGAGCGCTCGAGCCGCACGACCAGCAGGGTGCCGTCGGCGCTCGCCGACAAGACGCCCGCGTCGGTCGACGGCAGCACCGGCGGCGTGTCGATCACGACGTACTGGAAGTTCTCCTTCAGGCGCTGCAGCAGCTCGTCGAGCCGCGACGTGCTCAGGACCTCGGCGGGGTTGTCGACGCGCGTGCCGGCGCCGAGCAGCATCAGCTGGCGGAAGCCCGCCGGGCGCAGCAGGCGGTCGACCGACGCGCGGCCGAGCAGCACGTCGGTCAGGCCGGGCTGGTGGTTGAGGTTGAGGTAGTTCTCGCAGCTCGGCCGCCGCAGGTCGGCGGCGACCAGCACGACGCGCTGGCGCTCGAGCTCGGCGAACGCCATCGCGAGGTTGAGCGCCGCGACGGTCTTGCCCTCGCCGCGAACCGCCGAGGTGACGACCAGCGTCTTCGGCTCGCCGTCCGGATTCATCGCGACGAGCCGGTTGCGGATCGCGCGCACCTGCTCGGCGCGGTAGCCCGCCGGCTCGTGGAACAGCACCAGGTACGGGTTCACCGAGCGGTCGACGACGACGACCATGTCGTCGTAAGACGGCTCTTCCTGCTGGCTTCTGGCGGCTCTACGGCGGCGGAACATGGTCCCTGGTCACGGGTCTGGGCGGCCGGCCCGGCTGGCTCGGCCCCGACACGGTTTTCGGTTCGGGCGTGGGGCGCACTTGCTCGAGAGTATCTCGGTTGGCGGAAACGAGACGCCGTCGGCAGGAGGGAGAACACCTCGTCGACCTGCTCCCAGCCCACTCGGAGAAGGAACGTG
>CALKYL010000158.1 GCA_938003515.1 uncultured bacterium | reverse complement strand
GGGCGCGAGCGCCTGCTCGGCCTCGGCGCGCGCCGCGTCGAGCGCCGCGCGCGCTTCGGTCGCCGACTCGGGCAGCGCCGCGGCGGCCGCGCCGAGCACGTAGGAGCGCTCGGCGATCGCCGTCTGCTCGTCGACCCACCGGTTGTAGCGCCGGTTGTTCTCGACGATCTCCGCGAGATAGCGCACGCGCTCGCCAGGGATCACGTGCGTCGTCTCGGGCTCGCCCTCGCGCAGTTCGACCGTGCTCTCGAAGCGGCCGGGACGGAGCCCGTCGAGGGCCTTCGCGACGGCGCGGTACAGCCGGTTGGTGCCGGGGTCCGCGAACGTGGCCGCCATGGTGCCGTAGACCGGCATCGAGTCGACGTCGCGGTCGAACGCCTGGCGGTTGCGCTGCACCTGCTTCTTGACGTCGCGGAGCGCGTCGCGGGCGCCGCGGCGATCGAACTTGTTGATCGCCACGAGGTCCGCGTAGTCGAGCATGTCGATCTTCTCGAGCTGGCTCTGCGCGCCGAACTCCGGCGTCATCACGTAGAGCGACAGGTCGGCGTGCTCGACGATCTCGCTGTCGCTCTGGCCGATGCCGCTCGACTCGAGCAGGATCAGGTCGAAGCCGGCGAGCTTGAGCACGTCGAGCGCGCCCTGCACCGACTCGGACAGTGCGAGGTTGGCGCGCCGCGTCGCCATCGAACGCACGAACACGCGCTCGTCGGCCGCGGCGTTCATGCGGATGCGGTCACCGAGCAGGGCGCCGCCGGTCTTGCGTCGCGTCGGGTCGACGCACAGGACGGCGATGCGGTGCCGCGGGAAGTCCAGCAAGAGGCGCCGGAGCAGCTCGTCGATCAACGAGCTCTTGCCGGCCCCGCCGGTGCCGGTGATGCCGAGCACGGGCGGCGGCGCCTCGAGCGCCGTGACCTTCTCGCGCAACCCGTCGCGGAACGCGTCCGGGAACGTCTCGACGAGCGTGATCGCCTTGGCCACGTCGCGCGCGTCGTCGGACGGCAGCGCCGGCATGCGGTCCCCGGCGTCGGCCGTCGCGAAGTCGCAGCGGCGGAGCATGTCGTCGATCATGCCCTGCAGGCCCATCGCGCGGCCGTCGTCGGGCGAGTAGATGCGCTCGATGCCGTACTCCTGCAGCGCCGCGATCTCCTCCGGAAGGATGACGCCGCCGCCGCCGCCGAACAGCCGCACGTGCCCCGCCGATCGCTCGGCGAGCATGTCGTGCATGTAGCGGAAGAACTCGTTGTGGCCGCCCTGGTAGGACGTGACCGCGATGCCCTGTGCGTCTTCCTCGATCGCCGCGTCGACGATCTCGCGCACCGAGCGGTTGTGGCCGAGGTGCACGACCTCGGCGCCCGACGCCTGGGCGATGCGCCGGAAGATGTGGATCGACGCGTCGTGGCCGTCGAACAGGCTCGTCGCGGTCACGAGCCGGATCTTGTGTTCGGCCTGGAACGGCCTGCCGGCGGCTGCCCGGCCGGCAGCGGCGGCGGCGGGGGTGGCGGAGGCCGCGTGGGTCACGGGCCGTTGCGTCAAGGCGATATGGTAGCCGTCATGGCGGACCCGGGCAACCGGCTGCCGCTGGGCCGGCGGCGCCGATCCCGCCGAGGTCACTCCGCAGTGGCTTCCTCGGCCGACAGCGGGGAGTAGTGCTGGGCGACGATCTTCCAGTCGTCGCTCATGCGGCACAGCGCGAAGGTGCAGTTCCCGGTCTGCTCGTGGTTGCGGCCCTCGGGGTCGACCTGCGTCAGCCGCCAGGTGCCAACTGCCGTGCCGAACTGGTCTTCGAACACCTGGCAGTCGAGGTCCTTGAGCTCGAGCTTGACCGAGTCGAGGTAGCGGAACTCCTGGTCGAGGACCTCCTCGAAGGCGCCCCAGCCGCGGTCGCGGCGGCCGGACGCGTCGAGGTTGTGGAAGCGCTTGTCCGTCCAGAAGTGCGAGCGGAAGGTCTTGAGGTCACGGCTGTTGAACGCCTGCCGCATGCTGCGGAAGAAGTCGTCCAGTTCCTTCAGGCTCTCTACGCTCATGGCTTGCTCATTGTCACGTGCGCATGGGGTGTGGCCGCGCTGGCACGACGACGTGCCGGGCCCGCCTGCGTCGCCCACCGCACGCGGCCGAGCAGCGCGCGGTGACGTCCGGTGTGGTCCACCCTCTGCGGGCTGCTACCGCTCGATGTGTCGATACAGGGCTTCTTCGCCCTTTTGGTATACGACCTTGCCGTTGACCACGGCGACGGTCACGAACGTTGTATAGTGCAGCGGCTCTCCGTCCAGAATCAAGATGTCGGCGTCCTTGCCCGGCTCGATCGAACCGATGCGATCGCCGACGCCCAGCATGCGGGCCGCGTCCAAGGTCAGCGTTCGTAGGGCCTTGCGGTTGTCCAGTCCGCCGCGCACGGCGTAGGCGGCGTCGACGGTGGGGGTGTTGAGGTCCTGGCCGAGGATGCCACCGGTGCCGACACCCGCTCCACCGAACATGCCAGACGGGCACGTGACCGCCACGGGCACGCCGGCGCGGGCGAGGATCGCCGCCGAGGCGAGGTTGCTGCCGGTGCGGTCGGGGTCCTTCGGGTCGGCCGGCGTGCGCGTGCGCGGGCTGAGCACGACCATCGAGCCGGTGGTCGCGATCTCGTCCGCGACGAGCCAGGCGCTGATCGGCTTGTCGAGCACGACCCCCTTGCCGAGCAGCTCGGCGATCTCGAGCGCCTGGCGGATGTCGTCGACGTCGGATCCGCCGCCGCCGCCGCGGCCGCCGCGCGAGCGGCCGAACGGGTTGAAGCCGCCGCCGCCGAGCCCGATCCACATCGTCGCCTCGCCCTTCAGCACGCGCACGACCGCTTCGGCGCCGCGCGGCTCCTTCGGCTCCGGGGTCTTGGCGTCGGCGGCCTTCTTGGCGGGATACTCGGCGACCGCTTTCAGGTAGGCCTTCGCCTGTTCGACGGTCTCCTTCAGGCTCTCCCGGTCCGCCGCGCTCAGCGGCACCGACACGCCGACGACGGGGTTCTCGCGCAGCACCATGCCCTCGACGTCGCCGTAGGCGAGCTTGATGATCGCGTTCTCGCCCTCGGGCTTGCCGCGTCCGGTCGTCGAACCGACCAGGAACGCCGTGATGCCCGCCGCGAGGCCCTGCTTGATGTCGGGCGCGAACGGATTGACCGAGTCGGCGAACGGCCCGCGGCGCTCGGCGCCCATGCCGGCGCCGGCGACGGCGACGAACCCGGGGCTGACGCAGCGGCCCTTGGCGTCGAGCACCTCGGCGCCGTCCGGGACCGTCACGCCGTGGCCGACGGCTTCGATCTTGTCGTCGGCGACCAGCACGGTGGCGCCCGTCAGGCGCTGGCCGGTGCCGACGTAGACGTCGCCGCCGACGATCGCGAGGTAGCGCTTGGGCTCCTTGGCCTTCTCTTCGGGCTTCTCGGCCTCGGCCTGGGCCGGCGGCGGCGAGGGCGGCGCCCGGCGACCGCGGCGGCCGCGGCCCTGACCGGCCAGGTCGACGGCGCTGAGCAGCGTCAGCGTGAGGACGAACAACGTAGGCGTGCGCATGATGGGCGTGGTCGGGCGTGGTGGGGTCGGGTGGGGGCTACGGGCGCTGCGGCACCTCGCGGCCGCGCAGCCAGACCTGTTCGAGCCGGCCGGTCGGAGACAAGGGGTCGCCGTCGAAGACCAGGAGGTCGGCGTCCTTGCCGGCCTCGATCGCGCCCGTGCGCCCGTCGATGCCGAGCGCCTTGGCGGGCACGCGCGTGACGGCGGCGATGGCGACGTCCGCAGGCAGGCCGGCGCGCACGAGCTCCATCAGCTGGAAGAACAGGCGGCGCACCTCGCCCTCGCTGTCGCCGACGACGAAGCCGATCTCGACGCCGGCGTCGTGCAGCTTCTTGGCGGGGTGCACGAGATACGCCGTGCGCGGCAGCGTCGTCAGGCTCGGCGGCAGGAGCACCGTGCACTCCCACTTCGCGAGGTGCTCGACGACCAGGTCGAGCGTGCCCGCGTAGGGGTCGTGCCGCGTGACGGCGACCACGCGCGGGAACGACACGTCGTCGTCGACGGCGGTGCGCCAGTGCAGCAGGTCGGCCGCCGAGTCGATCTGCACGATCGCGCGGCGCTTCTTCTGCAGCAGGTCGGCCAGCACCTCGAGGTTCGGGTCCTTGGGCTTCTGCTGGGCCGCCTTCGGCGGCTCGGGCTTCTGCTCGTCCGGCTTGGGCTCCGGCTTCGGCTCGGGCTTCGGCTCCGGCTTCGGCTCCGGCTCGGGCTTGGGCTCCGGCTTGGGCTCCGGCTGGGGCTTGGGCTGGGGCTCCGGCTTCGGCGGCGACTCGCCCGGCTTGTCCGCCGGCTTCTCCTCTGCCGCGGGCTTCGCTTCGGGCTTCGCTTCCTCCTTCGGCTTCTCGCGCTCGGCGACGACCTCCTTCGCCTTCTGGAACGTCTCCTTCAGGAGCTTCTTGGTCGCCCCGTCGCGCTGCATCGCGATGTGCACGAACGCGTCGTCGTCGAGCGTCAGCTGCTCGCGGTTCTCGCCGTCTGGGCTCAGGATCGCGCCGAGGCCCGGGAAGCCGGTGCCCTGCGGCGTCAGCGCGAGCGACGTGACGCCAGAGCGCAGCAGCTCGCCGAAGACCGGCTGGCGCGCGTAGAGGCTGTCGATCACCTTCGTCGCCGCCTCCGCGACCGGCCGCTGGTTGCTGCTGGTCGGCATCCGGAAGCCGCGGCTGCGCCGGCCGCGCCGCGGCACGTTGGACGTGGTCTCGGGCTGGCTGAGGCCGGCGCGGGACCAGGCGCTGACGAGGCCGGGCACGATCGTCTTGCCGGTCGCGTCGACGACGCGGGCGCCGGCCGGCACGGTCACGTCCCTGCCCACCGCCTCGATCTTTCCGTTCTTCACGACCAGCGTGCCGCCCTCGATCGGGGCGCCGGCGGCGGTGTGGATGCGCGCGTTGGTGAAGGCGACCGGGCGGCTCTGGGCCGCGGCGGCCGCGGCGATCGCGAGGGCCGCCAGCGCGGCGAGACCGCGCCGGCTCGGCGCGGCGGTGGGGGATGCTTGGATGCTCATCGCACGTCTCCGTCTCGGTGGACCAATGTGCCTTCGATGTAGACCGCACGCGGCGGCGTCCGCGGGTCGAGCGGGTCGCCCGCGGTGACCTGGAAGTCGGCGTCCTTGCCCACCGCCAGCGAGCCGAGGCGATGCTCGAACCCGATCTGGCGCGCCGGCTGGATCGTCAGGGCCGCCAGCGCGGCCGCGGCGGTCGGTCCGAGCCGCACCGCCATCGCCGCCTGCAGCTGCAGCTCCTCGGCGGCGACGACCGGCGCGTCGGTGTTGATCGACAGGTTGCGGCAGCCGGCGTCCCAGTAGGCCTGGCACATGCCCTGCATGCGCCCGTAGCGGTCGAACTGGTACATGCGCGGCCCCAGGTTCAGCGGCGTCTGCTTCTTCGCCAGCGGCTCGGCGCTCGCGGCCCCGATTCTCGGCGGCATCATCGACTATTTCGATGGCGTGGGATTCCCGCAGATTTTCTTCGCTTCCGGGACGTGCGCCCTGGTGATTGCCGTCATTTACGGCCTGACCGCGGCACGCCGGCCCGACGAGGACTACAAGGAAGAGCAAGAGGTGACTGCGCTGGCGGATTAGATGGCAGGCGAGACT
>CALKYL010000157.1 GCA_938003515.1 uncultured bacterium | reverse complement strand
TAGCCACCCGCGTCCTCGAGCTGGAGGGCGATGGACTCCGCAAACGCCAGCGCGCCGCCCGCACCGGGCGGCGTGCCGCCCGGACGCTCGACCGTCAGCCGGCCGCGGCTGCCGACGACGAGCAGCTCCTTCGTGCCGTCGCCGTCGACGTCGGCGAGCGTGTAGCCGCCGATCTGGCCGCCGGTGGGGATCGGCTGCATCGAGGTCCCGTCCCCGTCGACACGCACGACGACCAGCCGCGCGCGCCGCGCGTCGACGGCGACCGCCTCGAGGCGGCCGTCGCCGTCGATGTCGCCGACCTGGAGGTTGGCGATGCCGTCGCCGACCTTGGCGACGAGGGGGCCGCGGAAGCCGAAGCGCGCGCGGAGCTCGACGGGGATCGGCGGCGGCGTGCTCTGGGCGACGGCGCTCGTCAGCGCGACGAGCGCGGCCGGAACGGCGAGGCGCTTGCTGTCCATCGGCGGAGCAATCTATTGTGGGCTCGATGCTGCTCGCAATCCTGGCGCTGTCGATCTCCGTGCAGGACCCCGAGCCCGCGCCGCTGCCTGCCGCGGACGACGTGCAGGTGCTCGACCTCGGCAGCGGCTGCAAGCTGCAGGGTCGCGTGCTGCGCGAGACCGAGCAGGCGGTGCTGCTCGACGTCGGCTTCGACGTGCTCAAGGTGCCGCTCGCGGCCGTGCTGCGGCGCGAGACCGTCGACGGCCAGCGCACCGGCGGCGTCGTGCGCAAGCAGCTCTGGGCGAGGGCCGAGCTGCCCGAGCTGTCGGTCGCCGAGGGCGCGAGGCTCATGGGCGAAGCGGTCGTCAAGGTCGAGGCCGCCGGCGGACAGGGCTCCGGGTTCCTGACGCACGAAGACGGCTGGCTCGTGACGAACTTCCACGTCGTCGAGCGTGAGGTCGAGGTCGACGTCGTGATCTACCCGGTCGCGGCCGGCGGCTTCGAGCCGCGCACGGTGCGTCGCTGCAAGGTCGCCGCGATCAACCCGGCGATGGACCTCGCGCTGGTCAAGATGGAGCCGCCCGACGACCTGCAGCTCAAGACCGTGTTCCTGGGCGACAGCGACGCGATGCAGGTCGGGGACACGGTCTACGCGATCGGCGCGCCGATCGGCCTCGACCGCACCGTGTCCAGCGGGATCATCAGCGTGACCAACCGCACGTTCGAAGGCCGCTGCCACTTCCAGATCACGACGCCGATCAACCCGGGCAACTCGGGCGGCCCCTTGTTCAACCTGCGCGGCGAGGTCGTCGGCGTCAACAGCGCCGGCTACATGGGCATGCAGGGACTCAACTTCGCGATTCCGTCGAAGTACGTCATCGACTTCCTGAACAACCGCGACGCGTTCGCGCTCGACACGACGCGCAGCGAGAACGGCGTGCACTACCTGCCGGCGCCGCGCAAGCTGAAGACCGGCGGCTAGTCTCGCGGACGGCTCACGTGCGCGTGGCCGTCTCGGCGGCGGGCACGACGACCTGCCGCAGCACGTCCTTGATCGACACGATGCCCGCGACCTTGCGGTCGGCGTCGACGACGACGACGTGCTTGACGTTGCGCCGCCGCATGATCTCCATCGCGCGAGCGACCGGCGCGTCGCGGTCGAGACAGTCCACCCGGGCCGTCGCGATCGCCTCGACGGGCAGCTGCAGGTCGACGTCACGGCGCAGCGCGGAGAACAGGTCGGTGCTGGTCACGAGGCCGACGAGCCGCCCGTCGTCGTCGACGATCGGGAACGAGTGGAAGCCGCGCCGCACGAGCTCCGCGAGGCACTGCTGCAGCGGTGTCGCCGGCGGCATCGTGACGACGTCCGCCGTCATGACCGCGTGCACGGGCTCGGCGAGCCGCTCCGGCGGCACCCAGGCGGGCAGGATCGCGTCCGCCGGCTGGAAGCGGCGCGACGTCGCCTCGAGCAGCCGGTGCAGGCCGCTGAAGTGCCGGGTCAGCGCCGTGAACTCGTTCGCGGGGAACGACAGCACGTTCGACGGCTCGAGCGCGACGGCCGTCGTCGTGCGCAGGCCGCCGTGCAGCAGCGAGCCCTCGCCGAAGTGCTCCCCCGGGCCGAGCTGGTCGCGGCCGAGCTCGGTGCCGTCCTCGTCGCAGCGCACCAGCTCGATGCGGCCCGACTGCACGCAGTAGAACGCGGCGCTGGGGTCGCCCTGGCGGAACAGGGTCTCGCCGGACTCGAGGTGGATCGCCGTGCGGTCGCTGGTCGGCGCGAGCGCGAGCGCGTTCAGGTCGCGCGGGAAGAACAGGCTGAGGGTCCAGTCGATGACGACGCGCAGCTTGCGGTCGAAGCGCGGCAGCTTCATCAGGTAGATCGTGCGCCAGAGCCACCAGGCGACGAAGCCGGTCAGCTTGAGGCGGCCGATCGCGGCGACGGCGCGGCGGTGGCCGAGCGTCGCGAGCTGGCCGAGGCTCTTGTGGCGGAACCGCTGCGGCGGGCGACCGGCGATCGCGGCGGCGATGTTGCGCGCCGCGACGTCTCCCTGACGGCTCGCGAACTGCGCCGTCGGCGGGCAGTCGCCGCCGTAGCCGTCGGGGATGCGCGCGCAGTCGCCGAGCGCCCAGACGCGGTCGCGTCCCGGCAGCCGGAGGAACTCGTCGGTCGTCAGGCGCCCGTCCGCGTTCGTCGTCAGATCCTTCAGCACCGGGTGGGGCGCGTTGCCGACCGTGCAGACGATCGTCCGGGTCTCGATCAGCTCGCCGCTGGCGAGGTGCACGCCGTCGCGCGACGCGGCGCGCGTGCGCTCCTCGAGGCGGAACTCGACCCCGCGCCGCTCCAGCACGCGCTGCGCGTGTTCGCCCAGGCGGCGGTCGAGCTCCGGCAGCACGCGGTCGCGCGAGTGCACGCACACGACGCGCGCGGGCTGGCCGTCGAGCGACGGGAAGAACCGCCGTGCGCTGCGCACCAGATCGTTGATCTCGGCCGCGGTCTCGACGCCCGAGAACCCGCCGCCGACGACGACGAACGTCAGCAGCGCCGCGCGCTCGTCGCGGTCGCGCTCGACGACCGCCCGCTCGAGCCGCGTGATCACGGCGTGCCGCAGGGCGAGCGCGTCGGCGACGTTCTTCATCTGCAGCGAGTGCTCGGCCATGCCGGGGATCCGGCGCACGTCGACGACGGAGCCGAGCGCGAGCACGACGTGCGCGGCGGTGAAGACGATCGGCTCCTCGACGCCCTGACCGCGGGCGATGACCGTGCCCGCCTCGCCCGACCCGGTCGGCGCGAGCACGATCTGCTCGACCTCGCCGCGCACGACCCGCGTGCGGCGCAGCAGGTGCCGGAGCGGGCTGATGACGTGCGACGGCGCGAGGCTCGCGCCGACCACCTCGGGCAGGAGCGGCTGGAAGACGAAGTAGTTCTCGCTGCTGAGCAGCGTGATCGTGCGGTCCTTCGGCAGCAGCTTCTCGAGCCGCTGCGCGCAGCCGACGCCGGCGAAGCCGCCGCCGAGCACCAGCACGTCCGTGTGTCGCGTCGCGTCGCCGTCCATCGCGCCGGATTATCGGCTGTCGTGGCCGCACACCAAGACCCGAACGGAACGCGGTCGGTCACGCCTCGCTGTCGCCCGCGGCGCGGATGCGCGCCAGCGTCTCGCCGGAGCCGCCCGCCCGTCGCCCGCGGTCGATGCGCAGCACGAACTCGACCGTGCGTGGCCGCGGTGACGGACGCGTCGGGCTCGTCCGGTAGCGCCGGTAGCTGCGACAGTGCGCCGACACCTCACCGTGCTTGGCGGCGGCAGCGACCAGCCGTTCGACCGGGATCAGGCCGTCGGTGCTGTAGCTGACCATCACGTGCGGGGCGTCGACCTCGGCGAGCAGCCGCGCGAAGGCGCCGGCCGCCGCGCCGCGCTCGTTGAACGGGCTCCGGCGCAGGCGCCAGTCCGGGCGGATGCCCGCCTTGAAGCCGCGGGTCGTCGGCGGCGGCAGGGCCGGACGATCCCAGAGCACCAGCGAGTTGAGCACGTGGTAGTTGCTCGCGTACGGGTGCTGGTTGTAGGGCGGGTCGAGGTAGACGACGTCGGCGCGCACGTCGAGCGCTTCGAGCGCGCGGGGCAGCGCGAACGCGTCGACGGCGGTCACGTGTCGGGGCCGGTCGCTCTCGAGGAAACGCAGCGGCAGCAGGCGCAGGTCGGCCAGGATGCGGTGCAGGGCGGTGCCGTTGCTGCCGCCCCAGCCGGCGTGGAAGCCCTTGAACACGCCGCTCGTGTTGGCGAGCCAGCACGCCTGGTAGAGCAGCGGGGCGAGCA
Source organism: uncultured bacterium (assembly GCA_938003515.1). Next base: position 1,990 of record CALKYL010000157.1, on the reverse strand, counting down.
GGCAGCAGGCTTGTTCGTCGTCGATCGCGCCGCCCTCCTGCCACTCGGCGACGCGCTGGCGGATCGCGTCGATGCGGCGGCCGGTCGCGCGGCGGTAGAACAGCCGCTCGCGGGTCGGATCCGGCGCGTCGTCGTCGGCGGGGCACAGCGTACGCGTCACCCAGCCGTCGGCGCCCGGCAGCGCCTCGAGCGTCGCGAGCGCGCGGCGGTAGCCGCCGAGCGCGGGCATCGCGGGCTCCCGGTCGACGCACAGCGCGGCGGTGTTGACGACGCGGGCGTAGGGCTCCCAGTCGTTGGCGACGACCGCGAACCCGAGGCGCTTGGCGAGGCGCGCGACCACGCCGCTGCCGGCGAACGCGTCGACGAACGTGCTGCGCTGCGGTCGCGCGCCGGTCGCGGCGACGGCCTCCGCGATCACGTCGAGCAGGTGCCGCTTGTTGCCGAGGTACGGCAGCAGCTGGCAGAACACGTACTCGTCGGTCGAGCGCGCCGCGTGGCGGCCGTGCACGTAGCGCACGGCCTACCGCTCCGCTGCCGGCCTCACTGCGGCCACCGGACGTAGTCCGGCAGCTCCGGCCGCTCGGCGCGATACAGCCCGTCGGCGACCAGGACGAGGTTGCCGTGTTCGTCCTCGACCAGCTCGCCGGTGACCTTCGCGAGGTCACACAGCCGCAGGTTGGGCAAGGACGGGGTCGTCAGCGGCCGGCCGTCGGGGCCGCGCATCTCGACGAGCAGGCTGTTGGCCAACCGGTCCTCCTTGCTGTCACAGCAGTAGTCCCACGGCGTCGGGCAGGTGTCCGACTTGTCGATCTGGCCGCAGTAGTCGAGCGAAGCGTCCATCAGCTTGAGGATCGCGAAGCCCTTGGTGACGTCGTGCACGCGCCCCTCGACGACGACGCGCTGCTGCGCGCCCTTCTGCTTGGCGGCGACGACGCCGAGCGCCGGGCCCGGGTCCGCGGTCACGACGAACCTCGCGAGCGCGTCCGACGCGGGCGGCGCGTCCGGGCCCGCCGGCTCCTGCGAGCAGGCCGCCAGCAACGGCAGCAGGAAGAGGGGGGAAGGGCGACGGTTGCGGAACGGCTTCATGCACGGCCTCCTAGGGCTTCGATCAGGGGAATACGAGCGGCGCGCACGGCGGGCACGACCCCGCCGAGCAGGCCGGACACGACCGCGGCGGCGAACCCGACGGCGCGGCTCGACAGGTCGGCCTCGAGCAGCAGCGCGCCCATCGGGTAGCGCAGCGAGACGGCGCCGACGGCGAGCGCGACGAGCGTGCCGATCGCGCCGCCGAGGAAGGCGACCAGGACGGACTCCTGCACCAGGCCCAGCCCGACCGCGAGTGGTGAGTAGCCGAGCGCACGCAGGGTCGCGAGCTCGCGCGTGCGCGCCAGCACCGCGGCGAACATCGTGTTGGCGCAGGCGAACGCCCCGGCGACGACGGCCAGCACCGCCATCCAGCGCGCGAGCGCGGCGATCGGCGTCAGGCTCTGCGCCAAGGACGCCATCAGCTCGGTCTCAGGCACGGCGTCGATCTCCAGGTCGACGCGACGCGCGGCGAACAACCGCACCTCCGGCACCTGGGCGGCGTCGGTCAGCCGCAGCACGACGCAGGACACGTCCTCGCGCTTCGTCGCCAGCATGACGTCGGCGAGGCGGCCCCAGATCTCGGCCTCGTAGACCGTGCCGGGCGCGGCGAAATGGCCGACGACGGTGAACTCGCGACGCTCGATCGGGAGCTTCGCGCCGATCGCGACCTGTTCGGGCGACAGCCCGGTGCGCGCGGCGGCGAGCGCGCCGACCATGACCTCGAACGGCTCGCGCGGTTCGCGCCCTGCGACGACCGTGACCTGGGGGTGGGCGAGCCACGCCGCGGGCGTGACGCCGCGCACCAGGCCGAACTGGGTGCCGTTGCGCGTGGCGATGTGCAGTTCGACGGAGGCGGCACGCACGCCGCCGACCGAGAGCACGCCGGGCGGCGCAGCCGCGGCGA
>CALKYL010000156.1 GCA_938003515.1 uncultured bacterium | reverse complement strand
CGGTCGCCGGCGGCAGCGCCGATGGCCTGGGCTGCGGCGATGCGGCCGCCGAAGCCGGCGGCGTCGGCGTGCAGGCGCGCGACGGCGACGGCGGCGGGGTCGGGGTCCCAGGCGACGACGGGTGGGGCGGTGGTGCCGGCGCGGGCCGCGAGCAGCAGGCTCGACCAGCCGGCGCCGCAGCCGAGCTCGAGGATGGACGCGCCGGGGCGCACGAACGGCAGCACCTCGCGCGCCGCCGCCGCTTCGCGGCCCGGGTCGAGGTCGAGCTCCGCGACCGCCGCGGTCCCGCGGTCCCGCACCGATTCGATCATCGTCCGGTGCTATCGGGCGGTCGGGGTGGGGGGCTTGAGGGGGGGGGCGGGGTCCGTGACCCGAGGACTCGCCGGAACCGTCGGAGGGCGACGCAGGCTCGCCGCCGCAGGTCCGGCCCGGCGCGGAACCGAAGGGCTACCTGCTGCACGGCGTCCTCGCGCTTCGCACGTAGGTCACGCGCGGGTTTCGTCAGCGGTGGAGCGGGAGGCGGTGCGCGAGTGGTTCCGTCGGCATGACAACCAGAGGCAAGAGCACACACCGAGCACCGCTGCGAGCGCTGGTTCGAGCCCACGCGGCGTGAAGCCGCCGAGGCAGCCGCACGACTTGCCCTGCAAGGCCAGCGTTGCGTGGAACGCCACACCAAGGGATGCGCCGACCGCGCACAGATACATCATGGGCCGACGGAGTCTGCGCCGGGTTGCAACGACGACGACGAACGTCAGCTCGGCACTGCCAAGCAACACCTGTCCGGACGCCGGTATCGCATCGTGTTGCCCGGGGTTCCACACCTTGGCCACGCCGCTGACCAGCAAGAGCGACACTACGATCACGAGGGACCAGGTCGAGACCCAGCTCATGGACGCTCCTGCAGGCGTATGACCGTCGGATCCTTTCCTGTGTCGGACACGAAGAAGTCGCCATCGAGGTCGGCGTAACGAAGGCCGACACGAAGGCGTGTGGTTGCGGTCAGCGCCTGGCCGGTAGGCAGCCACGCGGTTGGTTCTGTCGCGGGTCGCGACCCCGTGCTGAATCCCACGCCATCCGAGATCCGAACGACGCCGAGCGTGTTCAGGCGCTCTCCGTCACGGGTCCACTGCTCGACGGCTACCGTTACCCGCCGAATAGGCCGCGTAGCCTGCACGGAGACCGAGAGGTCGCCGTCTTCTTCGATGGACACGGCGTCTCTCGGGCCGCGGAACAAGCGAGATGCGCCTGCCTGCAGGGCCACGAACGTGTAGCGGCCGGCTGGGAGACGCTGGCTGACTCCGAACTCGATCGGGAACGTAATGGAACCGTGGTGGTTGGCGCTCACCAGGCTGAGGGCGAACGGCGCGTCGTGGATGGGCTCATCGTTCACGGAGCGCGCGTGGACCGTCAGCCTTCCGAAGGGCACCGGCTCCGGTCCCGGATTCGGCAGGAGCGTTGGCGTCATCTCGGCAGTCATGCCGAGCGTCGGCACGCGAGCGGTCGTCCAACCTCCCGGGTCCACGAGCGCGACCAGATCTACCTCATCGACGGAACCCATGAAGGCGCGGGCGAGGGATCCCGGTGCGAAACTCCGACAGCGTTCTTCGATGCCCCGGAGGATCGAGTGGGTGCGTCCGAAGTCGGATGCTCCGACGGGCACGCGGAAGAAGCCGACCACGACTCTCCCCGTGCGAGGTTTCGCCCACGCGATGTTCGGCAGCGACAGGACCGTCGTCGTCTCCGGGCCCGGCACGCCGATTTGCGCGTCCTGGGGCCGCGCGAATCCCGAGACGTCGAAGGGGCCGAGGTGGAGCGACACCGCGTAGTTTCCGGGTTCCAGGCCACCCAATAGCGCCAGGCCCCCGCTGTCCGTCTCGGCGCTTGATGCGGGTCGGGTCGAAGGCCCGTCCGACGCGGTCAGGCTCACCCGGACGCCCGGAATGCCGCCTGCCGAAGCATCGACTACCCGTAAGACAGCCGTGCTCCCGGGCATCGGACGCAGTCTGACAACGGTGCCCTCGACGAGCCCGGTCAGGGCAACGAGAGTCGGCACGAATTCGTCCGCACGGACCACGAGGTCACCAACGGATGCCCTTGGAAGGCCGAGGCTCAGTGCACCCGTCTCATCGGATGTGGCGAGGACCTCGGTCGTCCCACCGAGGAGCGCTTCCGCGCCCGCGATCGCTCGGCCGTTCAGGTCTTGGACCAGCAGAGCGATCGTCCAGTGACCTCGCTCCCGAACAGCTTGGCTCCCGTCCGCTTCGCCGACCGCACCGCTGTTCGGCGATGGCTGGTGCTCGACGGACGGCCCCGACGAAGTCGTACGCGGAGCCGCGGAAGGCACGGCCGGCTCGCGCGACTGTGGCCACAGCCAAACGACGATCGCGAGCGCGGCCAAGACCACGGCACCCAGGTATGGCAGAGCGGATCGTGTTCTTTCGTGGGCCATGCGTGACGGGCTCAGCGGTGTCGTAGTCGTCGTCGCTCCTCAGGGGGCCGAGCAGACGCATGGATCCCAGGTCGTCGTGGTCGTGTCGCTGGGCGTAGGAGCTTTGACGTCTTTGCACACCCAGCCGAGGCCGCACGATTCTTCGGGAACGATGCAGCCTGGCGCGGGGTTGAGAACGACCTCACCCTCTTCGTCGACGTAGAAGCGACCAGCGCAGTCGGCGAACGGGTCACCACCGTCGGTGCATCCGCATGCCAACGGGATGTTGTTGCCTACGGGGTTGCCCGCCTGGATCAGTTGGCACGCGGTGCTGGAGCAGGATCCGCGGCAGTCCGCGATCCACTTGGACTGAAGGCTGTTCCAGACCAGCACGGTCTGGCACGTGTTGGCCCACGGCTGAATCAAACCTGCGGACATGAGGAACACTGCGGCGAAGAGAACGGCAGCGGATCGGAGAAGGATCTGCATCGATGGACTCCGGTAGAGGTTGCAGGCGGCCGGCGTTACGCCGACCTCGCCTCGTTCGTCGTTCAGGGGGGGAGGCGCGGCGGGTTGGCCGAGTGGGCCGCGGGGGCGGGGGGGACGCCGGGCGGGCGGCCGCCGTCGGCCTGGGGGGGCGGGGGGGGGGGGGGGGGGGGGGGGGATCCCACGCTGCTCGCAGACTCGACGAAGCAGTGCTTGGAGCCGCAGTCTTCGCTCACGAATGGTCTTCGGGTCGCGTTGCAGCCTCCTCGCGAGTCGCTTCGTCTCCCGCAGGCCCGTGGTTATCTCGACGAGAAGCCGTTCGGCAGCAGGAGCCAATCGCACTCCCAGGTCACGGAGCGACGCGATCCAATCCACCTGCTTCGCCGACTCGGTCGCCCCGTCGGCCAGGCCGGCGACGTCGCGGGCGTTCGCGTGCGCCACGCGCCTCCGCCGGGCGAGGTCCGCAACACGTCGCCGGGCGACCGTCGCACAGAACGCTTCCGCGGACCGGATCGGGTCGCCCAGGACGAGCCGCTCGATCAAGGCGAGAGCGGCATCTTGCACCGCATCCTCGACAACGTGCCGGGGTACGCCCTTACCGCAGGCTCTGCGGGCAACCTCGATCACTCGGCGCCATTCCCCATCGCTCAAGCGCATGCCTGTGTCCTCTCCAACAGGGGGCATAGCTTCGTGACGACTCTCAGGCAACTCCCTCGGCCATCGGGCTGGGCGACATCGGGGGCCTCCCCCTGGTTTCCGAAGGGGCGCACCACGCCCCGCGACGGCCCGGCGATGCAGCAGCGGCTGGCTCCGAGGCGGTCGGGAGCGAGAGCCCGCGCGCCCGCGCGCGCCCCCCACCCCCGGTTGACGAGCCGCGCGCAGGCGCCATAGTCATCCCCGCCCTGCCCCGCCCACCGGCACGCCCCGACCGGTCCACCCGCCGAACCTCCATGCGCTTCGTCATCCCCGCCGTGCTGGCGGCCGTGGGGCTCTGTGCCCCGAACCTCGCCCAGGACGTCCTGCCCGTCGAAGGGGCGCTCCCGTTCGCCGAAGCGAACCGCCGCGCCGCCCTGCCGCGCTGGCTGTCGCTGCGCTACGGCGAGTTCGACACCGCCGGCCCGATGCCCCCGATCCCGGCCGCGCTCTCGCGCGAGCCCGGCGCCGGCGAGGACTACTTCGTCGTGCAGCTGCGTGGCCCCGTGACCGAGCCGCAGAAGGACGCGTTGCGCGAGCGCGGCCTCGCGGTGCTCGACTACATCCCGAACCACGCGTTCGTCGTGCGCGGCACGACGGCCCGGGTCGCGGCGAGCCGCGCGGCGGACGAGATCGTCTGGTCGTCGCCGATGCACCCGGCGTGGCGCGTCGCTCCCGAGCTGCTGCGTCAGCCGCTCGAGGGGCGGCTGACGATCGTCGGCTTCGACGGCCTGCCGGCCGCGACGCTGGCCGCCCCGCTCGCGGCCGCCGGCGCGACGATCGACGAGCAGCACGCGGTCGACACGCGGTGGCTGCTCGTGGTGCGCGTCGACCCGCAGGACCTCGTCGCGGTGGCGCGCTGCCACGACGTGCAGTGGGTCGAGCCCGAGGGCCTCGTCACGCAGCGCAACGACCTGATGGTCTGGACCGTGCAGACCGGACAGCAGGGCAACACGCGCATCTGGAGCGAGGGCCTGCGCGGCGAAGGGCAGATCATCGGCCACATGGACGGCGCCGTGAACGCGTCGTCGTGCTACTTCGCCGACCCCTCCAACCCGATCGGGCCGAACCACCGCAAGATCGTCTTCCGCTCGGGCAGCACCAACGGCAACACGCACGGAACGCACACCGCCGGCACCGCCGTCGGCGACGCGCAGCCCACCTCCGGTCTCACGATCGGCCGCGGCCTCGCCTACCGGGCGCGCCTCGCGCACAGCGCGGACTACTCGGCCGCCGCCTGGTACACCCGGGCGTCGACGCACGAGGGCGTCGGCGCGCGCCTGCACACGAACTCCTGGGGCAACGACGGGACCACGGCCTACGACTCGCACTGCAACGCGATCGACCTGTTCCAGTGGAACTTCGAGGACAACCTCGTGTTCTTCGCCGAGACCAACCAGTCGACGCTGCGCAACCCCGAGAACGCGAAGAACCTCGTCGCGGTCGGCAACGGCCAGAACGGCAACGCCGCGGGCGCCAAGTGCGGCGGCGGCGTCGGCCCGACCGCCGACGGCCGCCAGAAGCCGGACCTGTTCACGCCGGGCTGCGGCATCGTGTCGGCGAACATCACTTCGTGCGGCACGACGGCGCTGACCGGCACGAGCATGGCGTGTCCCGGGGCCACGGCCGCGGCCGCGCTCGTGCGCCAGTACTTCGTCGAAGGCTTCTACCCGACGGGCGTTGCGACGCCCGGCAACACGCTGACGCCGTCGAACGCGCTGTTGAAGGCGGTCCTGATCAACACGTGCCAGGACATGCCTGCCGTCAGCGGCTACCCGAACAACACCGAGGGCTGGGGGCGCGTCGTGCTCGACGATTCGCTGTACTTCCCGGGCGACAGCGACGCGCTCTGGGTCTTCGACCAGCGCCGCGCGGGCGGCGTCTCGACCGGCCAGGTCCGCACGTTCTCGCTCGGCGTCGAGAGCAGCTCCCGGCCGCTCGAGATCACGCTCTGCTTCACCGACTACGCCGGCACCGTCAACGCCTCGAATCCGGTCGTCAACGACCTGGACCTCGTCGTGATCGCGCCGGACGGCACGACCTACCGCGGCAACGTGTTCTCGGGCGGCTGGTCGACGACCGGCGGCGGGGCCGACCTGAAGAACAACGTCGAACGCGTCGCGGTCGCGGTGCCGCAGGCCGGCACGTGGACGCTGCAGGTCACGGCGTCGGCGGTGCCCGTCGGCCCCTCGGGCTTCGCGCTGTGCGCGACCGGCGACGTCGACGCGGGCGCCGGCTACGCGACCTTCCTGACCTTCGGCCAGGGCTGTCCCGGCTCGGTCAGCGTGCCGGTCCCGTGCCCGGAGCTCAACCCGTCCGGCGGCGCGCTGATGCCCGAGCTGCGTGACAACGAATACTGCTACGAGGTCCTGCACACGGGCTCGCTGACGCTCGACGGCTTCGACATCTGGACGGCGTCGACCGGCGGCACGGTCTTCGTGCCGGCGCACATCTATCCGAGCGCGGGCGGCGGTCCGGCGGCGACGCCGATCGCCAGCACGACCGTCGCCGTCGGCCCGACGCAGCAGTTCTACACCGCGACGTTCTCTCCGCCGGTGACCGTCAACGGCACGTTCTACCTCGGCTTCGACACCGGGGCGCAGAACGCCTACATCAGCACGCTGACCAGCGGCGCCGGCGGCGTCGGCTACTGGCGCGACCCGGCGAACGGCACGCCCAACTGGACCCCGTCGCAGCTCGTGCAACGGCCGTCGTGGCGGGTCGCCTGCACGCAGCAGTCGACCTTCCTGACGCCTGCGATCGGGACCAACGGCCTGCCGCAGCTCGGCCAGACCTACGCGCCGACGGTCGGCGGGGCGCTGCCGCAGACGTTCGCGGTGCTGGTGTCGGGTCTGTCCGACCAGGTCTCGCAGGGACTGCCGCTGCCGCTCCCGCTGCCCGGCGCGCCGGGCTGCGCGCTCCTGGTCTCGACCGAGGCGCTCGACGTCGCGATCACCGACGCGGCCGGCGCGGCGCAGTCGTCGGTGAGCGTGCCGAACCAGCAGAGCCTGCTCGGCCTCGCGCTGTTCCACCAGTGGGCGATCTGGGACCCGGCGGCCAACGGCCTCTCGATCGTCGTGTCGAACGGCGGGGCTGCGACGGTCGGGAACTGAGCTGTGCTCCGGCTCGGGGCGCGCGATGCTCGCGGCGCCCCGGCTCGAAGTGGTCGGGCCGAGAGGATTCGAACCTCCGACCTACTGGTCCCAAACCAGTCGCGCTACCAAGCTGCGCTACGGCCCGACGGGCGGGCACGTTACCGGGCCGCCACGCGTTCGGGAAGACGCCGCACCGATCCCGCCGCACCGATCCCGCCACACGCCGCGATCCCGCCGATTCCCCGACCGAGCCGTCGCCCGGGCCCCGCGCCCGCGAGTAGGGTCGATCGCGCGATGCCGACCGCGACGTTCGTCGAGCAGTGGCACACCGCCGCGCGCACCAGCCTCGGGCTGTTCTGGATGGCCTTCTGGGCCTTCGGCCTCGGCTACCTGATCTCCAGCCTGATCCAGGTGCTCGTCTCACGGGAGCGCATGCGCCGCAGCATGGGCGAAGCCACTCCGGCCACCGTCGCCGCGGCGACCGCCTTCGGCTTCGCGTCCAGCTCCTGCTCCTTCGCCGCGCTCGCCACGACGCGCGCCCTGTTCGCGAAGGGCGCGGGACTCGTTCCGTCTCTCGCCTTCCTTCTCGCCTCGACCAACCTGGTGATCGAGCTCGGCATCGTGATCGGCGTGTTCCTCGGCTGGCAGTTCGTCGTCGGCGAGTACGTCGGCGGCGCGCTGCTGATCCTCGTCACCTGGCTGCTCGTCGCGTGGACCGCGCGCCGGCCGTTCGTCGAGCAGGCGCGCGAACGCGCCCGGTCGCTCGACGACGACTCCGGCGAGGGCGAGCTGCCCGACTGGCGGCGGCTCCTGACCAGCCGCGAGGGCTGGCGGCGCATCGCGTCGCACTACGTCATGGAGTGGTCGATGGTCTGGAAGGACGTCGCCGTCGGCTTCACCGTCGCCGGCGCGATCGCCGCGTTCGTGCCGCGCGCGTTCTTCGCCGCGCTGTTCGTCGGCTCGGGGGAGCCGGACGCCGGCTTCGGCGACGTGCTGCTGCAGGCCGTCGTCGGGCCGATCGCGGCGTTCTTCACCTTCATCGGCTCGATGGGCAACGTGCCGCTGGCGGCCGTCTTGTTCGGCAACGGCGTCGCGTTCGCCGGCGTGATGGCGTTCCTGTTCAGCGACCTCGTCGTGTTCCCGGTGCTGCGCATCCAGGCGGGCTACTACGGCTGGCGCATGGCGCTGTACATCGCCTGTGTGTTCTTCGTCGCGCTGGTCGCGGTCGCGGTCGTGCTGCACCAAGGCCTCGACCTGCTGGCGCTGCTGCCTGATCCGGCGACGGCGCGGCAGGTCACCGAGCGCGAGTGGTTCGCGGCCGACTACACCCTGTGGCAGCCAGAGGGGCGCTGCAACGGTGGTCTCGGCCCCCGCCCCGCAGCGCACCGCCGCGGAGCGCGGCGCGCGCCCGCCCGCCTCATCGGCACGCCGGCCCGCGAAC
>CALKYL010000155.1 GCA_938003515.1 uncultured bacterium | reverse complement strand
TCGGCCAGCTCGTAGACTAGCCGCACCGGTCGCGGGTCCTGGCCGTGCGCGGCCGTGACCTGCGCGTCGTCCCCGCGGGCGCGCTGCTCCCAGAACACGGTCGCGGTGACCGCGACCGCCAGCAGCGCGACCAGCAGCACCCACCGCGGGCGGCGCTCCGGCGACGACGCGGCCCCGGGCTCGCGCAGCCGGCGCAGGACGTCGGCGCGCACGTCGGGTGCGGCCTCGAGGCCGTCGAGTTCTCGCAGGCCCAGGCCGACACGTGCGGCGAACGGGTCGTCTCGGAACATGGTGTCGTCGTTCATCGTTCGTCTCCTCGCTCCGTTCCGTCGTGGCGGCGCAGCCGCTTCTCGATGCACGTGCGCAGAGCGTCGCGCGTGCTCGCCAGCAGGTTGCGCACGGTGTTCTCCGCGAGTCCCAGCTCGCCGGCGATCTCACGCCGGGAGCGCCCGTCGCGATAGGCGAGGTCGAGCGCGCGCCCGGCGCGCTCGCTCAGGTTCGCGCGGCACGCCGCCAGCGCGTCGAGCCACAGCTCGTGGTCGTCGTTCGCCGGCGTCGACGCCAACGCCCGGTCGATCTCGTCGGCCCACGCGACGGCGCGGCGCCGCCGGAGCCAGCGGTGGCGGTCGATCCATAGACCGCGCGCGATCGCGCGCAGCATCGCGCGAGCGCCGGGGCGCGGCACCTCGCGAGCCAGGAAACGCAGCAGCGTGTCCTGCAACAGGTCGTCCGCGTCCGCCGCCGGGGCACCCAGGAGACGCAGGTAGCGCCAGACGGCGGCCTGGTGCTCGTGGACGAAGGCTTCGACGTCGGACATGCCGAGGGACCGCTGCGGCGCCGCCGGTGGGCGCAAGAGTTTCGGGGCCGGGAAGGTCACGAGGTCCTGCCGTCCGCGCCGGGCGATTCGTACCCGGGATCCCTCTGGGAATCCGGCCGTTCGCGTGCCGTGGTAACCCGCGTGGTCGCCGCCGACGCGAACTACGCGTGCCAGGTGCACACGCTGACGAACCCGCCCGGCGACGGCGCCCTCGACATCCTCCGACCGACCGGCGCCGGCGTCGCGCGGGTCAGGGGTTGACGAAGTGGTCGGTGCCGTTCGTCAGCCAGATCACCCCGGTCGCCGGCGCGACCGTCGCCGCCTGATACGCCAGGTAGAGCCCGGGCAGCGTCGGCGTGTTGGGGATGTTGAGCGCGAAGGTGCCGACGCCGTTCGGGTCGAGCAGGCCGCTGGCGAACAAGGTCGGGCCGGCGAGCCGGAACGTGCCGAGCAGGCCGGGCACGAACGTCGACGTGGGCAGGAAGCCGCTGCCGGCCGCGAGCACCCACAGCTCGTTCGGGTCGCCGTCGATCTTGAACGTCACCGAGCCGCCGAGCCCATACTGGTTGTTCGACGGCCCCTGCGCGCTCTCGTTGCGCAGGGTCGGCGTCATCTGCCATCGCAGTCGGAAGGAGACCGGCTCGTCGTTGCCGAACGCCGACGTCGCGTTCGACGTGCCCGAACCGGGGCCGCCGAACGAGTAGACCATCTGCGGCCGGTCGCCGCGCGACGGCACCGAGTTCTTGCGCATGGTCACGAACGTGAAGCTCGGCGCGGCCTGCACGACCTTCTTCACCTCGATCACCAGCGCGCTCGTGCCGTCGTGCACGTAGGGCACGGCGAAGTCGATGGCACTCCACGCCGTCGTCGACCAGGTCACCTGCAGCGGGGTCGCCGGGAGCACGACGGTCGGTGGATTGACCAGGTTGCTCGCGAACGTGTTCGACAGCGACGTCGCCGTGGTCGGCGCGGCCGAGATCTCGAGCGACGCGTAGTCGACGGTGCCGCCGATCAGCGCGGTGAGTTCGATGCCGGTCAGCAGCGTGCCCGGGCCCGGCAGCTCGTCCTTCGGCACGAGGAACTGCGTGCGCGCCTCGGCGCCCTGGCCGCTCGAGAACACGCCGAACGGCGCGAAGTTGCCGCCGCCGCCCTGCAGCACGTCCTGCGGGTGCGCGGTGCGGTGGACCTGCTGGGCGGCCAGCGGGAGCGCCGTGGCGAAGAGCGCGAACGAGACGATCGAGGCGGTGTGCATGGGAGGGAGCGGGAGGGGGCGGACGCCGCCGGAGGCAGCCAGCGACCGCGTCATTGTAGGAAGCCGGCCGAACTCCGCAGCCCGGGTCCGGCCAACCACGGTCGATCCAGCCGGGTCGAGCCAGCCGGTCTCCCCCAACCGCTCCCCGGGCCTCGCCCGGACGCCCGGTCCGCCGTCAGCGGTCGGGGCGCCGTCACCGATCGGGGCGCCACGGCTCGGCGCCGTCCTTCGGCCGCAGGAACTTCGCGTCCATGCGGCGCTGCCAGCCGTGCAGCAGCGCGCGCAGCTCCTCGACGCGCTCGGGCCGGCGCGGCGCGAGGTCGTCGCGCTCGCCCACGTCGGCGGCGAGGTCGAACAGGTGCACGCGGCCGTCCTCGAGTCGCTGGATCAGCTTCCACGAACCGACGCGCACCGCCGCGCTCGGGAAGCCGCCCTGGTTGCCGTAGTGCGGGTAGTGCCAGTAGAGCGGGCGCTCGCGCAGGCTGACAGGCACCTCGCCGCGCAAGAGCGCCGTGACCGGCGCGCCGTCGATCGCGTGCGCGACCGGTCTCGCGCCGACCAGTTCGAGCACCGTCGGCAGCAGGTCGACGCTCGCGATCGGCACGTCGCACGTGCCGCCGGGCGCGGTCACGCCGGGCACGCGCCAGAACCACGGCACGCGGATGCCGCCTTCGTACATCCAGCCCTTGCCTCCCCGCAGCGGCAGGTTGCTCGTCGGCGAGCCCTCGCTCGTCGACAAGCCGCCGTTGTCGGACGTGAACACGACGATCGTGCGGTCGTCCAGGCCCTGCTCCGTGAGGGTGTCGAGCACCCTGCCCACCGCCTCGTCCATCGCCTCGACCATCGCCGCGTAGACGGCGTGGCGCTGCAGCTGGCGCACGCGGCGCGGCCGATCGGTCAGGAACACCTGCTCCTCGTCGCCGAACTCGGCGCGCGTCGGCGGGGGCAGGGACGCGATGCGTTCGCGGTACTTCGCCACCAGGTCCTCACGCCCCATCAGCGGCGTGTGCACGGAGTAGAACGAGAGCCAGACGAGGAACGGCGCGGGTCCGTCGGCGTGCTCGCGGATGTGGCGGCACGCCTCTTCGGCGAGGCGGGCCGGCAGGTGCTCGCCGGCGGGCCCGTCCTCGAGGCGGGGGTTGCCGTAGGGCACGAAGTACCTGCCGGGTCCGTACGGGCCGCCGCGGGACCAGCCGCCCTTGTTGACGTCGAAGCCCTGGTGCTCCGGCCAGAACCCGGCGGTCGGCCCGAGGTGCCACTTGCCGGCGAAGAACGTCGCGTAGCCGCGGTCGCGCAGCTCCTCGGCGATCGTGACCTCGGCGAGCTCCATGCGGTCGTTCGCCGGGGCCGGCCGGAAGCGCTCGGCGCGCGTGCCCATGAACCAGTTCGTGACGTCGGCCCGCGCCGGATGGCGCCCGGTCAGGAGCGCGTAGCGCGTCGGTGAGCACACCGGACACGACGCGTAGCCGTCGGTGAAGCGCACGCCGCTCGCCGCGAGCCGATCGAGGTTGGGCGTGTCGTAGAGGCTCGCCGCATGGTTGGCCCGCACGTCCATGAAGCCGAGGTCGTCGGCGACGACGACGACGACGTTGGGCGGACGGCGGCTCGACGGCCGGGCGGAGAAGACGCGCCGGCTCGGCCGCCAGCCGATACGGTGCGCGACGACCTCGACCTCCGTCGCGTCCGGCGGCACCGCGAACGGCCCCGTGTAGACCTCGAACCGATCGCGCGCGCCGCGCGGCAGGAAGCGATAGCCGATCGACGCGCCGGGCTCCTCGCAGCTCAGACGGATCCGCTCGCGCGCGTCCGACCTCTCCCGCGACCACTCCGGCGACGGCGTCGTCGGCTGCGCGCCGTCCGGCGGCCAGAGGCGCTCTTCGACGAGCCGCTGCTCGGGCAGCACGAGGCCGAGGTCGCCCGTGTCCGCCATCCAGGCGTCGAGCGCCCGCCGGAGCGCGCCGAGCCGCTCGGCGTGCTCGGGGCGGCCGGCGAGGTCTTCGACCTCCCACGGATCGGCCGTCGTGTCGTACAGCTCCTCCGGCGCGCGTCGCGTCGCCGCCATCTGCCACATCGCGGCCGGCAGGTCCTCGCGTCCGCGCAGCGCGTACAGGTCCGCGGTCATCGGCAGCCGCTCGCGGTAGGCGTTGGGGATCAGGTAGGGCAGGTCCCGGAGCAGGTTGCGCACGTAGCGGAACCGACCGTCGGTGACGCTGCGCTGGCGGTCGTAGACCGCGTCGAACCGGTCGGCGTGGCTGAACGCGAAGCGGTGTGCGGCGCGCGCGTGCGCGCCGAGGAACGCCACTCCGTCGAGCCGCTCGTCGGGCTCGACGCCGCACAGCGAGAGCACCGTCGGGCCGAAGTCCACGAACTGCACGACGCGCGCGTCGGTCTGCCCCGCGCGCCGGCCGCCCGGCAGCCGCACGAGCAGCGGCACGCGCGTGCCGGTGTCGTAGCACGAGCGCTTGCCGCGCGGCAGGCCGACGCCGTGGTCGCTGAAGAAGAACACGATCGTGCTCTCGAGGAGGCCGGCGTCGTCGAGCTCCTGCAGCCGCGCGCCGACCTGCCGGTCCATCGCCGCGATGTTGTCGTAGGTGCGCGCGACGGCGTCGCGCACGGCCGGGGTGTCCGGGTAGAACGGAGGCAGCGGTACGTGCGCGGGGTCGACGGCGCGGGCGCTGCGGCGACGCCCGGGGAACGCGCCGCTCTCGTGGGTGACGCCGAGGTTGAAGACGGCGAAGAACGGCTGGCCCGGCGCGCGCGCGCGCCAGTGCGCCCGCGGGGACGACTCGTCCCAGACCGTCACCGGCGCGGCGAACTGGTAGTCGGTCTTGTGGTTGTTGACGCAGTGGTAGCCGACGGCGCGCAGCCGTTCGGGAAAGCAGCGCACGGCGGCGGGCGGCACGCCTTCGTAGGACGGGATGCCGCCGTAGGCGTCCGGATCCCGGGCGACCGCGGCCGCGCTCGGCTGACCGGTGCGCATGTGCATCGTGCCGATGCGCGTCGCGTACATGCCGGTGATCAGGGACGAGCGCGCCGGCGCGCACACCGGCGACGTGGCGAACGCGTTCGTGAAGCGCACGCCCTCGCGCGCGAGCCGGTCGCAGTGCGGCGTCGGCACCGTGTCGTCGCCGTAGCAGCCGAGCCACGGGCTCATGTCCTCCGCGACGATCCAGACCACGTTGGGCCGGTCCTGCGCGGCGGCGGCGACGGCGAGCAGCGTGACGAGGGCGAGACGCAGCGCGGACATGACCCGAG
>CALKYL010000154.1 GCA_938003515.1 uncultured bacterium | reverse complement strand
CGTCAGCGGCGGCGCGGGCGGGGCTCCGGCCAGTCGGGCACGGTGCCGCGCAGGTGGTCGCGCAGCCAGAGCCGCTCCGCCGTCGTCATCTCGACGCCGCCCGGCGGCGTGCCCTGCTCGATCGCGACGAACAGGCGGCGCAGCGCGCGGCGGCGCAGGTCCTCGGGCAGCGCGGCGAACGCCGGCGCGTGCACCATCGGCGACAGCGGCAGCGCGAACGTGCGGCGCGACAGGTCGAGCGCGCCGAGCCGCACGCCATCGGCGTCGACGGGCCACTGG
Organism: uncultured bacterium; assembly: GCA_938003515.1. The sequence continues at coordinate 4,117 of CALKYL010000154.1, read as the reverse complement.
GCCGCGAAGGCGGCCGCGAACGCGGGATCGGGCGCCGCGTTCCGGTCCGCCAGCGCGGGCTCGTGGGCGAGCAGCAGCGCTTCGGCGATCTCGCGCGCGAGCGCCTCGGCGACGCGTTCGGTCGCGGGCCGCGTGCCGGTCTCGCCGGTCGTCTCGTGCCAGGCCTCCTCTTGCGCGAGCGCGAAGCGCATCTGCATCGAGGCGCGCACGAGCACGTTGTGCACCGTGACCTGGTGCTCGAGCACGAGCAGCGCGCCGACGTCGCTGGTCGCGACCGGGTAGGCGTCGGGATCGAACGCATCGGCGAACGCGCCGAGGTCGGCGGCAGGACGCGGCGGCACGCGCCAGTCGCCGCCGTCGTCCCGCACGGCGGTGCCGTTGCCGCGATGCGCGCCGTCGAAGCGACCGGTCACCAGCCAGCCGCCCCAGCGCTCGGCGATCGGGGTCGCGGTCGAGACCTCCGCTTCGCCGGCGCTGGCGATCGGATCGCCCCCCGCGTCGGGGAACACCGACCGCAGCAGCAGCCCCGGCTCGTCGGCGGTGCGGTCCGCGGCGTGGCAGTCCAGGCACGAGTCGTCGCGCACCAGCCGCGCCGGCGCCGCGGGGTCCTGGCTCAGCGTGTAGAACACGAGGCCCAGCGCCGGGTCGCCGACCGCGATCTCGAGCGCCGCGGCCCCCGGGATCCAGCCGACGTACGCGTCCGGGCCGAAGTAGATCGCGCGCGGGTTCTGCGGCGAAACCCGGTGGCGCTGCAGGCTCGTCTTGCTGAACACGAGCGTCTGGCTCGACTCGGGGATGCCGAGCGCCCGCAGCAGCGCGCGCAGCCGGCCCCGGGGCCCGTGCGCCGCGAGGTCGATCTCGCCGCGGGCGAGCCGCGCGTCGAGCGCGGTCGCGGCGTTGTCGGCGGCCGTGCGCAGGTAGCGGTTCGGCGCGCGCCGGTGGTAGCCCTGCGGGGCCGCCGCGGCGAGGTCCGCGGCCCAGCCGACGGCGGCTGCGAGGCCGGTGGCGAGGACGAGCGCGGGCCGGGGCGCCCGGCGGCAGGGTCTCGGTCGCGTCGGCGCCACGGCTGCGCGATGCTCGCGGACCGGCCGGCGAGCCGCAAGGGGCCGAACGACCCGGCGTGGCCCGCGGGCGCCGCTCCGGACCTGGCGCATGTCTCGCGCCGGGACCGAAGGCGTCAGGGTTGGTCCCAGCTGCTGCCGATAGCGTGGCAGGAGAATCGCCATGCGCCGCGAAAGCACCAGCCTCTCGTACTTCGTCCTGCCCACGATGCTCCTCGCGCTCGCCGGTTGCGGCGGCGGCGGGGGAGGCGGCGGAGGCGGCGGCGCCGGCGGCGACTGGCAGACGAGCGCCACCGGGCTCGAGGGCGGCAACGTGCTCGCGGTCGCGACCGACGGCGGCACGACGCTCTACGCGGGCACCGAGAGCGCCGGCATCTTCCGCAGCACGGACAACGGCGCGACGTGGGTCGCGTTCAGCAACGGCCTGCCGGACGCGGTCGTGATCCCGCTCGGCGGCATCGCGAAGGTGACGTCGATCGTCGTCGACCCGGCGACGCCCGCGACGCTGTACGCGGGCCTGTCGCGCGGCGGCGTCTACATCAGCACCGACGCGGGCGGCACGTGGGAGGACAGGAGCACCGGCCTCGATCCGGACGTCGCGGGCCTGACGGTCGACGCTTCGAACACGAACCGCCTGTGGGCCGCGACCAACAACGGCGTCTACCGCACGACCAACGGCGCCAGCTCGTGGCAGCGGCGCGCGAACGGCCTCAACAACAACGACGTGCGGGCGGTCGCCTCGGCGCCCACGTCGCCGCCGACGGTCTACCCCGGCACCGCCGCCGGCGTCTACTCGTCGACGAACGGCGCCGACAACTGGTCGACGACCGGGACCGGCCCGTCCGACGTCTACGCGGTCGTCGTCGACCCGTTCGATCCGCTGACGGTCTGGGCCGGCACGACCGCCGGTGGCGTCTACAAGACGACCAACGGCGGCACCACGTGGACCTCGAGCAGCTCCGGCATCCCGAACGCGTTCCGCGTCGAGAGCCTGTCGATCGACCGCTTCGCGACGGACACGGTCTACGCGGCGACGGCCGGCGGCGGCCTCTACCGGACCGTGAACGGCGGCACCTCCTGGCAGGCGCTGACGACCGGCCTGCTCTACGACCGCGTCTGCGCGGTGCTCGTGCACCCGAACGACCCGACGCGGGTCGTCGTCGCAACCGACGGCGCCGGCGTGTTCGTCTCGAGCGACTCGGCCGCGACCTTCGCGCCGCAGAACGGCGGGCTCGCCGGCGGCGCCGTGCTCGAGCTCGCCGTCGCGCCGACCGACCCGATGACGGTCTGGGCCGCGACGGCCGGCGGCGTGTTCGTCACGACCGACGGCGCCGCGACGTGGACGGCCCGCAGCAACGGCCTGACCAAGTGGGACGTGCGCACCGTCGCGGTGAGCCCGGGCAGCGCCGCGGTGGCGCTGGTCGGCACCGCCGACGCCGGCGTGTTCGTGACCGTCGACCAGGGCGTCACCTGGAACGCGATCAACAACAACCTGACCGACCTCGAGGTCAACACGTTGTCGATCGACCCGATGAACGCGAACAATATCTTTGCCGGCACGACGAGCGGCGGCGTGTTCGTGACCACGGACGGCGGCGCCAACTGGGCGGCGAGCAACGCCGGCCTCGGCAGCCTCAACGTGCGCGGCATCGCCGTCGACCCCGTCAACGCGGGCTTCGTCTACGCGGCGACGCGCAGCGGCATGTTCCGGTCGATCGACGGCGGCGCCAACTGGAGCGGCGCAAACAACAACCTCAACGACCCGGTGCTCAACGACGTCACCGTCGACCCGACCGAGCCCAACGTGCTCTACGCGTCGACGGTCAACGACCACGTCTACCGGTCGACCAACTACGGCGACAGCTGGCAGCGCCGCAACAACGGCCTCGACGCCGACACGATCGCGACCGTCGCGGTGGTGCCGGGCACGACGCGCATCTACGCGGTCAGCCCGGGCGACGCCGACGACGGCCGCAACCCCGGCGTCTACTTCAGCGAGAACCGCGGCAACAACTGGGTCAAGGTCAACACCGGCCTGCGCCCGGAGGCGACGCAGGCGGCGGCCGTCTCGACCGCCGGGACGGCCTACGTCGGCACGCTCGGCGGCGGCGTCTTCCGCCGCTGAGCCCGTCGCGACCGACGGGAGCGCGGCCTCAGCCGCGCCCCTGGTCGTGCGGCAGCGAGCCGCGCGCGGCCCGCAGGTAGCCGAACGGGGTCACGTGCATCAGGTTGCTGACGCGCGACGTGTAGATGTCGGCGTGCCCCTCGATCTGCCGCGCGAGCCGGCTCTTGTCGTTGCCGGCGCGCATCGCGAGGCCCCAGGCGGGGTGGCTCAGCTGGCCGTAGGCCTGCACCAGCGGCGTGATCTCCGCGTCGAGGTCGGTCGCCTCCTGGCGCAGCGCGCGCGAGCGCTCGTGCAGCGCGTCCGCGCCGGTCGGGGTGCCTGCCGGCGGCGGGGCGTCGTGCTCCAGCCGCAGCAGCGCGAGGCGCACGGCGGCCTGCTCCTCGTCGAGCGCGATCTTGCGCTGCATCAGCGCGTCGAGCCGGTGCTGGTCGGCCGCGAAGCGACGCTCCGCGAGCACCTCGCTCTCGAGCTCGCGCAGCACCAGGGCCGTGCGCCACCGGCGGATCCGGCTCGACACGTGCACGTCGGCGTAGACGTGGTCGCCGACGTAGAGGATCTCGCTGCCGTCGAGGCCGAAGTGCGTCTGCACCGCTTCGGCGTTGCCGCCGCGGTAGACGACGCCGGGCCGCAGCGGGCCCTGCAGCGGGCGTTCGTGCGTGTCGTCGAGCACCTCTTGGAACGGCGAGTCGAGCTCGAAGAAGCCGGGCTTCTGGGCCTGGACGACGACGAGGTCGAAGAGCTCGCGCCACTCGAGGCCGTCGAGCCGGCCATCGAACAGGTATGCCATCATCGCGCGGGTGTAGTGCCACTCGGAGTTGGTCGCGAGGAAGAGGCGCTTGTCCGCGTGCCGCAGGTCGAGCAGCGTGCGCGGCACGAGCCGCCGCCGCCCAAGTGCAACGCCTGCTCGAACAAATGCATCTGCGCAACATTT
>CALKYL010000153.1 GCA_938003515.1 uncultured bacterium | reverse complement strand
CCGAGCCGCCCCGCGCGTCGAACAACCTCGCCCGCAGCGCCGCGGGCCCCGGCGGCGCGAACCCGGCGCCCGGCGACGGCTGCAGCACCGTCAGCGTCAGGTCGCCGGCGAGCCCCGGCAGCACGTTCTTGTTGCTCGCGCCGGGGCCGAGCTGCACGGGCGAGGCGGCGGTGACGTCGACGCGCACGCCGGCGAACGAGCGCAGCCCCGTCAGCGAGCCCGACGCCTGCGTGTAGTAGACCCAGCTCGACGGATCGACCGGGCCCGCCGGCGCGTAGGCGGCCGGCGCGAGGGTCGTGACCGGCGCGCCGGCCGGCGGGTGGCCGGGCTGGCCCGGATCGACCCGCCCGTCGAGCTCGAGCACCAGATACAGCTCGCGGTCGAGGGCCGTCGCGCGATGCGCGAAGGCCGACAGCCGCGCCGTGCCGTCGGACCGCACCAGCCACTGCCCGTCGCCGAACAGCACGAAGTCGTCGGCGACGCCCGGGATCTCGAGCAGGAACCCGCCGGTCTCGGTGGCGAACGCGTCGACCTCCGCGGTCAGCGCCGCCGCCCGGCTCGGCCTCTGCGCGGGCAGGGAGGGCAGCCAGACGGAGAACAGCGCGACGCACGGTCGCGCGGCGCGGGCGGACCGGTGACTCATGGCGGCAGACGTTACCCGGCGGCGCGTCCGCGTCTCCGGGCCGATCGACCCGCCGGCGGCAGAAATCGGCACGAGAAATCGGCGCACGGCCCCGGGGTCGTGCGCGGCTCGCCGTTGCGCGGCGTCCGGCACCGCATAGCCTGCCCGCTCCGCCCCTCGGCATGCTCGAGCGACCCCTGACCCGTGCCGCCGCCGCGCCCGCCCCGTTCGGGCGCGCGCAGTGGCTGCTGATCGTCGCGGTGACCGCGGTCGCCGCGGCGCTGCGGCTGTGGCGCTTCGGCGAATGGTCGCTGTGGATCGACGAGGCGCACACGTGGCGCGACGCGACCATGCAGCTCGCCGGCGAGAACGGCTTCCTGCGCACCGACCGGATGTTCTACCCGGCGACCTTCCTGCTGCTGCGGTTCCTGTTCGGGGTCGGCTGGCTAGGCTTCGACGAGGCGTCGCTTCGGCTGCCGTTCGTGCTGCTCGGCATCGCGACCGTGCCGCTGGTCGCCCTCTGCGGCCGTCGGCTGGTCGGCCCGTGGGCGGCGGTGCTGGCCGCGTCGCTCGTGGCGATCGACCCGTGGCACCTGTTCTGGAGCCAGAACGCGCGCGGCTACGGACCGATGGTGCTCTTGACCGTCGTCGCCGCCAACCGCGCGCACGTCTGGCTCGGCACCGACCGGCCGCGCGACCTCTACGCGGCCGTCCTGGCGATCGGCCTCGGCGCGCTCTGCCACCCGTCGGCCGTGCTCGCCGTGTTCGCGTTCGTCGCGTTCCTGCTGGCGCGCTCGGCGCTGGCGACGGCCCCCGGCCGCCGCCGCGTCCTGCGGGTCGCGGTCGCGCTCTCGTGCGTCGTCGTCGTCGTGCCGTGGGTGTTCCAGCAGCTGTCGCCGTTCCAGGGCTTCCTGCGCTCGAAGGACGACCCCTCGCTGATGCACTTCGTCGAGACGGTGGTCTACTACTTCCGGCCGACGTCCCTCTTGCTCGCCGCGATCGGCCTCTGGCTCGCGCCGCGGGTGCTGGGCCTCGAGCGCGCGCTGCTGCTCGGCTGCCTGCTCGCGGTGCCGCTCCTGGCGCTGGCCGCGGTCGGCGGCACGCTGGTCAAGGTCACCGCGCGCTACGCGATCTGCTGCCAGCCCGTCGTCGCCTGGCTCGTCGCGCTCGCCTGCGTGCACGTCGCGCGGCTGTTCTCCGCGGGCGGCGTCGAGCCCCGCGCGGCGCGGGTCGCCCTCGCCGCGCTGCTGCCGCTCCTGGTCGCGGCCGACAGCGCCAGACTCGACGTCGCCTACTACGGCGCGCAGTTCGGGCAGCGGGCGCGATGGCGCGAGGCCGCGCAGTTCGTGCAGCAGCGCGCCGGGACTCGCGGCATGCGCGTATTGAAGGTCAGCCAGCCGACGCTGCTCTACTACGTGCGACTGAGCCACTAGTTCGTGACAGACGGCGATCCCTACCCGACGGTCGACGTGCTGCCGCTGCTCGACTGGATGATCGCGACCGGCGAGGACCTCGCCGGGCGGCGGCTGCACGATCCCGGGGCCGAGGCCCACCTCGCGTGGCACCGGCGCGAAGCGGCCCGCGAGCAGGCCCAGTTCGCGGTCGTCGTCACGCTTCCCGAACTCGACGAGCACGACCGCGACGGCGTGCTCGGCCGCGCGCTCGCGCGCGACTTCGAGCTCGCGCTGCACCTGCCTTGCTGGATCGGCCCCAAGGACGCCAGCGTCTACGTCTATCTGCCGAGAACGTGAACTCCCCCCGAGCCATGAACGCCCTGCCTTCGACTCCGCGCCGGCGCACCGTCGCCCGCAACCTCCTGCTCTGCCTCGTGACCTGGCTCGCCTTCGGCGCGTGCGGCGCGGCGCCCGCCGGACCGCCCGCGCCGCTGCGCTGCGACGTCTGCGTCTACGGCGCGACCTCGGCCGGCGTCGTCGCGGCGGTGCAGGCGCGCAGGGAGGGACGTTCGGTCGTGCTGGTCGACTGCGACGGTTGGGTCGGCGGGCTGTCGACGTCCGGCCTCGGCGCGACCGACGTCGGCAACAAGGACGCGATCGGCGGGCTCTCGCGCGAATTCTACCGGCGGCTCCGCGCGCACTACGACCGGCCCGAGGCGTGGACGCGGGAGCGTCGCGACGCGTTCCGCGGCCGCGGCCACGACGAGAGCGCGGATGCGGCCTGGACCTTCGAGCCGAGCGTTGCGCAGGCGACGTTCCGAGCGATGCTCGGCGAGCACGGCATCGAGCCGCTCGGTGCGCGCCTCGACCGCGGTCCGGGCGGCGTCGTCAAGGAGGGCGCCCGGGTCCTGTCGCTGCGCTGCGAAGACGGCACCGTCGTCGCCGCGCGCGTGTTCCTCGACTGCACGTACGAGGGCGATCTGCTGGCCGCGGCCGGCTGCGCCTTCGCGGTCGGCCGCGAGGCGAACCGGACCTACGGCGAGACGCTCAACGGCGTGCAGACGCACAACGCGACCAAGCACCAGTTCACGGCGCCGGTCGACCCGTACGTGGTGCCGGGCGATCCGTCGAGCGGGCTGTTGCCCTTCGTCTCGGCCGAGGGGCCCGGCGAGGAGGGCTCGGCCGACCACCGCGTGCAGGCCTACTGCTTCCGGCTGTGCGCCACCGACGACCCCGACAACCGCGTGCCGTGGCCGAAGCCGGCCGGCTACGACGCGGGCGACTACGAGCTGCTGCTGCGCCACTTCGAGGCGGGCAGCACGCTCGCGCCGTGGCACCCGGTGCGCATGCCGAACCGCAAGACGGACAGCAACAACAACGGCGCGTTCTCGACCGACTTCATCGGCGGCAACTACGGCTACCCGGAGGCGAGCCATGCCGAGCGCGCGCGCATCGTCGACGCGCACCGCCGCTACCAGCAGGGGCTGATGTGGACGCTGGCGAACGACCCCCGCGTTCCCGAGCCGGTGCGCGCGGAGTTCCAGCGCTACGGCCTCGCGGCGGACGAGTTCGTCGCGACCGCGCACTGGCCGCCGCTGCTGTACGTGCGCGAAGGGCGTCGGCTGGTCGGTGAGCACGTCGTGACCGAACGGCACTGCGTCGGCAGCGAGGTCGACGACGACCCGGTCGGCATGGGTGCCTACGCGATGGACAGCCACAACGTGCAGCGCTACGTCGCCGCCGACGGCACGGCGCGCAACGAGGGCGACGTGCAGGTGCGCGTGCCGGCGCCGTACGGCATCTCGTACCGCGCGCTGGTGCCGCGGCGCGGCGACGCGGACAACCTGCTGGTGCCGGTGTGCGTCAGCGCGAGCCACATCGCCTACGGCTCGATCCGCATGGAGCCGGTGTTCATGGTGCTCGCCCAGTCCGCGGCGATCGCCGCCGGGCTGGCGATCGAGCGCGGCGCCGCCGTGCAGGACGTTCCGTACGCGGACCTCGAGGCGCGCCTGCTCGCCGCGGGCCAGGTGCTGACCTGGCCGCCCGCGCCGCGCTGACTCGGCTTGTCCCGCGGCGCGGCCCAGCCGATCATGGGGCCATGCGAACGTTCTCGAGGGCGGCGCTGCCGCTCGTGCTGTCGATGTGGGGCGCCTGTGCGCAGGAGCCCGTGGAAGGACGGCGCCCCGCGGACCAGGGCGCGGCCGGGCGCTGGGCAGAGCCGCCCGGCGACGGCCCGAGGCAGGTGCCGAGCGACTTCGTGCGCTACGTGACCGTCGGCGACGGCGGCCACCTCGACACCGCGATCACCACCTACGAGAAGGACGGCGTCACGGTGGTCTTCTACGGCGCGGTGCACATCGCCGACGCCGCGTGCTACCAGGAGCTCAACGACCGGTTCACGACCTGCGACGTGCTGCTCTACGAGCTCGTCGGCCCCGAGGACTACCGGCCGAGCCGGGATCCCGAGGAGCGCGGCTCGAGCATCGTGTCGCTGCTCCAGCAGGGTCTGAAGCGCGCCCTCGATCTGACGTTCCAGCTCGACGAGATCGACTACCAGGCCGACAACTTCGTGCACGCCGACATGACGCCCGAGGAGTTCCAGGCGAGCATGGACGAGCGCGGCGAGAGCCTGCTGTCGATCATGTGGAACATGATGGCCTCGGGCATGGAGATGCAGCGCGAGCAGGCGGAGAGCGGGGAGGCGGCGCCGGCTCAGGAGTTCGACCTCGTTGCCGCGTTCCGCAGCGGCGAAGGCCGACACCTGATGCGGGTGACGTTCGCGTCGCAGCTCGAGCAGATGGAGATGCTCGCCGCCGGCGGCGAGGGCTCGACGTTGCTCGAAGGGCGCAACGAGAAGTGCCTGCAGGTCCTGCGCCGCGAGATCGCCGACGGACGGAAGCGCATCGGCATCTACTACGGCGCGGCGCACCTGCCGCACATGGAGCGGCGTCTCGTCGAGGACCTCGGTTTCCGGAAGACCGGCCACGAATGGCTGGTCGCGTGGGACTGCGCGAAGCGACCCGATCCGAAGATCGACCGTGCGCTGATGAAGCTGCGCCGGCAGTGCAAGGACGAGCTGTCGGCGCTCGCCGCGGCCGCCCGGGACCACCGGCTCGCGAACCGGCCCGACGACGTGCCGACGCCGCGCCAGCTCGCCGAGACCGAGGGTGTCGCGTGGGAGGGTCCGTTCACCGACCCGTGGGGCAACGACTACGTGCTGCAGCGGCGGCGCACGGGCGCGCGGTGGCAGGCGGCGAGCGCGGGCCCGGATGGCGAGCTCGGCACCGCCGACGACCTGGTCGTGCCCGAACCACGCCGCGGGGGCCTGTTCGGGCGCTGACGGGGCCGGGGTCGGGGCCGCGGTCGCTAGCGTTCGCGGGCGTCGCGGCCCTCTCCGGCGCCGAGCTGGGTCTGGCGGATGTGCCCGTAGTTGAGGATGCCGACGAACAGGCTGCCGCCGACGAGGTTGCCGAACACCGCCACGACCAGCGTGACGACGGCGTCGCCGGTCGACAGGCCGGCGCCCGTCATCGCGGCGGCGAGCACCTCGGCGCTGCCCGCGATCGAGTGGTGCAGTCCCGCGAGGCCGATCAGGAACGTCGTCGCGTAGATGACGACGATCTGGCTGACGTCGGCCGCGGTCGCGAGGATCAGCCAGCCGCCCAGCGCCATCAACCAGCCGGCGAGGACCGCGCTCATCGCGCAGTCGAACACCGAGTGCTCGATCAGGTGCGTCGCCGTCGCGGCGTAGCCCGCGGCGGCGCCGATCACCCCGTCGCCGGCCGCGAGCAGGCCCGCGCCGACGAGGCAGCCGACGAGGTTGCCGGCGAGGATCGTCGGCCACAGCCGCAAGAGCGAGCGCGCCGGGGTGCGGCGATCGAGCACCGGGTACATCGCCAGCGCGGTGTGCTCGGTGAACAGCTGCGTGCCGCTCATCAGGCACAGGACGAAGCCGAGCGGATAGACGGCCGCGACCAGGAGCCGGCTCGCGAGGCCCGCGCCGGAGCCCGCCTCGGACGCGGCGACGATGCCGACCGCCATCGCGGCGAACGACAGGATCGCGCCGGCCGACACCGCCGACAGGAACAGCGACAGCGCCGGCCGTCGCGCCTGCTCCGCGCCCTCGCGGATCGCGTTCTGCAGCACGTCGTCCGGGTGCCGCACGGACTGGTCCATGCGCTTGACGACGACCGGCTCGTATTCGCGGTCCTCGTGCGCGCGCTGCCGCTGTCGGACGGTGACGCCGTCGCCGGCTTCGGGGGTCGTGGAGGACGGCTCGTCGTCGCTGCGGGTCGTCACCGGCCGACCGCCGAGGCTCCCGCGGCCCGGTTCGGGGGCGCGCGGCCGGGAAGCCTCGCGGCCGGACGGCGCCGGCGGGCCGGCGGGCCGGCGGGGACGGGGTCGGAAGGCTTCCACGACATGGCGTCAGGCTACCGCGGGCGGGCCGCCAGGACCCTCCGGCGGCCGGGGCGTGTTGCGCAGCGGCACCGGCGTGCCGGCGGCGCGCGCGCGCAGGTTGAGCAGCTCGACGCCGATGCTGAAGCCCATCGCGAAGTAGACGTAGCCCTTCGGGATGTGCAGGCCCACGCCTTCGGCGACCAGCGTGAAGCCGATCAGCAGCAGGAAGGACAGCGCCAGCATGCGGACCGTGGGCCGCCGCTCGCGGAAGCGGCAGCGGGGCTGGACGACGGCGACCATGACGCCGCCCGAGAGCCGGCGCGGGCGCACCAGCACGGCGCCGGCG
>CALKYL010000152.1 GCA_938003515.1 uncultured bacterium | reverse complement strand
AGGCTGTGGCGTCGTTTCTGCGGCGCGTGTTTGCATTGCTTTTTTTTAATGACACGGCCGCCACCGAGATCTACGCTCGTTCCCTACTGGACGCTGTGCTCTTCTCGCAGACGGTCTACAAGCCGAAGGGCGACTGGCGCGCGGCGGCCGCGTGGCTCGGCGCCGAGATCGACGCCGGCGGCGCCGGCCGGCCGGTGTTGACGTCGACGCCCAACCCGCGGCCGCTGTCCTACTACGACCCGCGCATCCAGGACCTGAAGAACCTCGCGCCGCCGATGTCCGCGCGCGAGATCGGCGACAAGGTGCGCCGCCGCCTCGGCGGCGTGCTCGGCGACCTCGCCGAGTCGACCTTCGCCCGCTTCGCCGCCCACAACGACGCGCTGCGGGCGGGCGCGCGCCTGTTCGTCTACCGCAGCAAGCCGACGCCGGACGCGCTCGACCTGCCGCCCGGCCGGCCCGACGACCTGTGCTACGTCGTCCGCGACGAGTGGCATCCGAACGTGCAGGTCGACGACTCGGTGGAGCGGCTGCTCGCCCACCCGGGCGTCGAGGTCCTGGAGAGCCGTCGCTTCGCCGGCATCTCGGTGTACAAGGTCCGCATCTCGCCGTGACCGAAGCCACTGAAGGACCGCGCTACGACCTGTCGGTCGTCGTCGCCTGCTACATGGAAGAGGGCCACCTGCGCGAGTCCGTGCGCGAGCTGACCGCGACGCTCGACGGGCTGGGCCGGAGCTACGAGCTGATCTTCCTCGAGGACAAGTCCACCGACGGCACCGCGGACGTCGTGCGCGAGCTGGTCGAGGGCCACGCCAACCGCCGCGCCGTCTTCCACGCCCAGAACGTCGGCCGCGGCGGCACGGTCACCGAGGGCTTCCTGCTCGCGACCGGCGACATCGTCGGCTTCCTCGACATCGACCTCGAGGTGCACTGCCGCTTCCTGCCGGACGTGCTGCGCGCGATCGACGACGGCGCCGACGGCGCGACCGCGTTCCGGCACTACGCGGTCGGCTGGCGGCCCACCGCGCTGTTGCGGCACTTCCTCAGCAGCGGCTACCGCCGGCTGTTCCGGATCGTGTTCGACGTGCCGTTCCGGGACCCCGAGACCGGCTTCAAGTTCTTCCGCCGCGACAAGATCGTGCCGGTCGCGAAGGCGACGCGGGACGTCGGGTGGTTCTGGGACTCGGAGATCATGGTGCTCGCCCACCAGGCGGGGCTGCGGGTGGTCGAGGTGCCGTGCCGCTTCGAGCGGCGCGCCGACAAGCAGTCGACGGTGCGCGTCTTCCGCGACGTGTTCGCCTACCTCGTCGCGATGCGCCGCTTCCTGACGCCGCAGCGGCGGGAGCGCCGCGAGGCGACGACGCTCAACGCGTGAGCCGCGGCCCGTCGACGTCGTCGGTCAGGATCTCCTCGACGTCCAGCACGCGACACCGGCAGCCGACGCCGAGCAGCGACGCGAGCGACGGCGAGGTGCGGGTCTCGTCGCCCGACACCCACTCCTTGACGTAGGTGCCGTGCTGGCACACGACGCGCAGCTCGAGCGCCGCGTCGTCGCGCGGCGCCAGTCCGAGCACGCGCAGGCGCCGCTCGCGCTCGAGGTCGGCGCGCCGGTGCGCGACGCGGTGCGGCGTGCGCTGCACGATCGCGCCGTCGAACGCGCGCACGGCGGCGAGCCGCTCGTGCGACGGCGCGGCGTCGACCTCGACCTCGGCGCGGTAGACCTTGTCGAAGTGGGTCTCCTTCCAGTAGACGACGCGCGCCCGCTCGACGCGCACGAACGGCGCCAGCTCGATCGCTCCCTCCGCGCGTTCCTCGATCTCGGCGCGCAGCGCCTCGAGGTCGACGTCCGGGCGCCGCGCGCCGACGACCTCGTAGACGAACGGCCGCCCGCGGCCGAGCATCAGCACGTCGACGTCCTCGCGCCCGGCAGCAGGCGTCGGCCGATCAGCTCCTGCACGGACTCGCGCGTCAGCTTGCCGAAGCCGCCGCACGTCTCGCAGCCCTGCCGCCGCCGCCGATCGCCCTTGCACGCAGGGCAGAAGAAGATCGTCTGGGGCAGGCCGCGCTTGAGCTTGCGGTAGCGCGACTCGAGCCAGAGGTGCGCGCCGGGGCGGCGGCGCACGGTCGGAGCGGGCGACGGAACGGGCATCTCAGCAGAGCAGACCGCACGCCCGGCGGCGCCGCAAGCGCGCGCGGACAGCGGCGGCCGGGTCGCGCGGCAGAGCCGCCGGGGCCGCCCCCTCCCTGGCCGGAGCGGGG
>CALKYL010000151.1 GCA_938003515.1 uncultured bacterium | reverse complement strand
GGCGCCGGCCTGCCCCTCGCCGCGCGCGCAGCGGTGCGCCCCGGCCCGCTCGCGCGCGCGCGCTCGGCGCCGCCGCCGATGAAGATCCTGATCCTCGGCGGCACGGGCTTCCTCGGTCCGCACTTCGTGCGCGCCGCGGTCGAGAACGGCCACGAGGTCACGCTGTTCAACCGCGGCCGCACCAACACCGACCTGTTCCCCGACCTCGAGAAGCTGCGCGGCGACCGCAACACCGGCGAGCTCGACGCCCTGAGGGGGCGCACGTTCGACGCGGTCGTCGACACCTCGGGATACGTGCCGGCGCACGTCGAAGCCACGGCGTCGTTGTTCGCCGACACGGCGAAGCACTACCAGTTCATCAGCACGATCTCCGTCTACGGCGCGTTCGGGCAGCGGCCGGACTCGATCGACGAGACGACGCCGGTGGACACCGTGGAGGACGAGAAGATCGAGGACGTCAGTGAGATCCGCCAGGCGATGCCGTTCTACGGGCCGCTGAAGGCGCGCTGCGAGGCCGCGGCGGAGGCGGCGATGCCGGGCCGCGTGAGCAACATCCGGCCGGGCCTGATCGTCGGGCCGGGCGACACCAGCGACCGGTTCACGTGGTGGCCGGTGCGCATCGACCGCGGCGGGGAGGTGCTCGCGCCCGGCGATCCGGACGGACACTCCCAGTTCATCGACGTGCGGGACCTCGCCGCGTGGATGCTGCACTGCGTCGAACGGAACGTCGTCGGCGTCTACAACGCGGTCGGCTTCGCCGGGCGCACGTCGATCGCCGAGGTGCTCGCCGCGTGCAAGTGCGCGACCAGCAGCGCGGTGACCCTGACGTGGGCGAGCGAGGAATTCCTGCGGGAGCACCGCGTGCGCCCCTACATGGAGATGCCGCTGTGGATCCCGCGCGAGGGCCGCAGCATGGTGCAGAACCAGAAGGCGATGGCGCAGGGGCTCCGGTTCCGTCCGATCGCCGACACGGTCCGCGACACGCTCGAGTGGGCCAGGACCGAACGCGGTGACCGGGAGTTCACGCGCACCGGCCTGCGCCCGGAGCGCGAACGGGAGCTGCTCGCGAAGTGGCACGAGCGAGAGGGCGGCGACGGCGACCGCGGGCGCTAAGGTCTGCTGGCCATGCGCCACCTCGTGATCGCGTTCTCGCTGCCGCTGTTGCTCGGCGCCGCAGCCGTCGTTCCCGCCCAGGACGAGCTGGGGCTCGGCAAGATGTGGACGTTCGAGCGGCCGCCTTTGGCCTACCTCGAGCGCGAATACGGCTTCGAAGCGGACGAGGGGTGGTGGAACCGCATGCGGCTCGCGTCGTTGCGCTTCGGCCGCGGCTGCTCGGCGTCGTTCGTGTCGCCGCGCGGCCTGATCCTGACCAACCACCACTGCGCGCGCGGCGCGATCGCCGCGGCGCAGGGAGACGCCGACTGGCTCGCCGACGGCTTCGTCGCGCGCGAGCAGTCCGACGAGGTGCGGCTCGAAGGACTGACCGTGCAGCAGCTCGTCGCGATGGCCGACGTGACCGCAGCGGTGCGCGAAGGCGTGAGCGACGCGATGGCGGACGACGAGGCCGAGGCGGTGCGCCGTGCCAACCGCGACCGCATCCTCGCGGCGGCGCGCGTCGACACGCCGGAGCTCGAGCCGCAGCTGGTGCCGCTGTTCCAGGGCGCGGTCTGGCAGCTCTACCGCTACCGTGTCTACGACGACGTGCGGCTCGTCATGGCGCCGCACCTGCAGGTCGCGCACTTCGGCGGGGATCCGGACAACTTCGTGTATCCGCGCTATGCGGTCGACTTCGCGTTCTGCCGCGCCTACGTCGACGGCGCGCCGGCAGACACGTCCGCGCACTGCTTCTCGTGGGGCGACGGTCCGGTGGAGGGGGAGCTGCTGTTCCTGACCGGCAATCCGGGCGGCACGCAGCGCCTGCTGACGAAGGCGCAGCTCGAGTACCAGCGGGACGGGCGCTACCCGCGCGTGCGCGAGCTGATCGACAACCGCCTCGACATCCTGCGCGGCTTCGCCGCGTCGGATCCCGAGCTCGAGAAGCGGCTGCGCACGCTCATCCTGTCGCTCGAGAACGGCCAGAAGCTCTATCGCGGCGAGCACGGCGCGCTGCTCGACCCGGCCTTCATGGCGCGCAAGGAGACGGCCGAAGCCGCGTTCCAGCAGCGCGCTCGCGACAGCGGCCACGGCGACGCGCTCGGGATCTGGCGGGAGCTGGAGGCGCTGATGCGGCAGAAGCTCGCGCTCGACGCGCCGCTGAACTTCCAGTCCGCCGGCGGCCTGCCGCTGCTGCTGCGCGCGGACGCGCTGCTCGAGTTCGCCGAGACCGGCGCCGACGCGGCGGCGCAGCGGGCCCGCGACGTCGTCGTCCGGGCCGATCCGGTGCAGGAAGCGCTGTTCTCCGACCACCTCGCCCGCGCGCGCGGCAGGCTGCCGGCGGGCGACCCGTACGTCGCGGCCATGCTCGGCGACCTCGACCCGCAGCAGGCGACGCGTCGGCTGCTCTCGCAGAGCCGCCTCGCCGACGACGCGGGGGTGGAGGAGCTGCTGCGCGCCGGCGCGGCGGCGATCGGGGCCAGCGACGACCCGGCGTTGGTCGCGATGCGCGTGGTGCGCCCGCTGGCCGCGGCCAACGCCGAGCGCGAGGCGAAGATCGCCGCCGCCGAGGCGCGGCTCGGCGAACGCATCGCCCGGCTCTTGTTCGCCGTCTACGGCGACGACGTGTCGCCCGACGCGACGTTCACGCTCCGCTTCAGCGACGGCCGCGTCGCAGGCTATCCCTACAACGGCACGCTGGCGCCGTGGCGAACGGTGTTCCACGGCATGTTCGCGCGCAACGTGGAGTTCGACGGCGTGCATCCGTTCGATCTGCCGGAGCGGTGGCTGCTCGCCCGCGACCGCATCGACATGCACACGCCGGTCGACTTCGTCTGCACCGTGGACTCGACCGGCGGCAACTCGGGCAGCCCCGTCGTCAACACCGAGCTCGAACTCGTGGGGTTGTTGTTCGACGGCAACATCGAGTCGCTCGGCAACGAGTTCCTCTACGGCGAGCGGGTCGAACGCAGCGTGTGTGTGCACCCGCAGGGCATCGTCGAGTCGCTCCGCAAGGTCTACGAAGCGACCCGGCTGCTGCGGGAGATCGGCCGCTGACGGACGGTCAGCCGTCCGTCGTCTGCGGCACGCCGCCCACGTACTTCGGGGCGGCGGTGACCGTCGGGCGCGCGCCGATCGCGGGATCCTGGTAGGGAGCTGCCGACGGCGCCGTGATCGGGGTGCCGTCGATGTCGAAGCCCCGCGCGGCGTACACCGTCGCAGGGTCACCGACCTCGACCATGAACTGCTCCCCCTCGAGCTGCTTGATCTTGTAGGTCGCCTGGCCGGCGGTGACCGTCGAGCCGGTCGGGATGTTGAACGCCGGGTAGTAGCGGTTGGTCGACGGGTCCTCCTCGTAGGGGATGCCGCCGAGGTTGGCGCCGTCCCACTCGAGGAAGAACGTGCGGCCGTCGTACGGCGACCCGGCCTCGTCGTGCACGTAGGCGAAGCGGATCGGCGGGTCGAACTGCACGAAGTTGCCGCTGCCGTCCTTGAGCGTGCGCAGCTGGTTCCACTCGTTGGCGCCCGTGTACCACTGGTAGGTCGTGGTCTGGTTGCCGACCTCGGCGAGCGACGGCAGCGCGTTCGCGAACAGCGGCCCGCAGTCGAAGCCGAACAGGCCGGGGCCCTGGGTCACGGTGACGCCGTCGGCGAGCTTGACGGGGTCCGCCCCGATCCGGAGCAGGAGCGACGCCTTCTCGAAGGTGTAGACGGTGTTGCCGCTGTTGACCGCGGTCGCGTCGGGCAGATACGGCGTCTCGCTCGACACGAAATTGGCCTGGTTGGCGGTGATGTTCGCGCGCAGCATGCGGAAGTAGCCGTGCAGCGTGAGGTCTCCGTTGGCGAGTTCGGGCGCGTCGGCGTCGATCGTGGTCGAGGACCAGACGAACGCGGGCACGCTGTTGCCGAGGGTCGCCGGCCACTCGAACTCGACGGAGCCGCGCGCCTGGCTCCAGAGTCCCAGCCACTGTCCGGTCGTGAACGACGACGCGATGCTGACCGGCGGGTTCTCCGGAGTCCACGAGTTGCCGGTGCGCGTCGCGACGCGCACGAAGTCCGTGCCGTCGTAGACGACGCGTTGCTCGCCGCCGCCGTTCGGATCGAAGTACTCCATCACCTCGCCCACGAGGTCGCCCAGGGTGATCGCGGAGCGCGAGCGACGCTCGAGGCGGCCGGGCGCGATGAATACCGTGTAGGCGGTCGTCGTGTTGGTCTGGAACGAGCGACGGAAGACGGCCTGGCCGTTGACGAGCCCCGTTCCCGGCGGGAACCAGATGCCGTAGAAGCCGGCCCAGCCGTTCTCGCCGTCGGCATCCTCGATCGGGAAGCCCGACTGCTGTTCGATCAGGTCTTCGGTGGTCGCGTCGTAGACGCCGTAGCGATAGACCCGGGTGGTGAAGTCGTTGCGGTCCAGAACGGCGAGCGTGTTGCCGTTGGTGACGTCGCGGCGGGCGAGGTAGTCGGCGTCGAACTGGATCTGGAACTCGCCGCCGTCGGAGAACACGGTCCCGGTGTTGCGCTTGAAGCGCGTCTCGGTGTAGGCACGGCCCGAGTCCGTCGTCGGGTCGCCGACGACGTGCACGCGGTCGCGCATCGCGTATTCGCCCACCGCCGGCGTGCCGTCGACGTCGCCGTGCGACATGTAGAACTCGAGTTCGCTCTGTCCGTCCTGGCGGGGCACCGTGCGCAGGTAGCCCTCGAAGCCGGTGTTGGCGCTGTCGGCGGGCTCGGTCAGCGGCAGGTTCTTGAACTGCAGCGTGAACTGACCGAGCGGCTGCGCAGCGCTCGGCTCGGCGACCACCGTCAGGCGGCCGTAGATCAACGACGCCACCGGCTCTCCCATGGTGTCGTCCTGCTCGAGCCAGAAGCCGACGACCTGCGGCGCGGATCCGTTGGCGCGGGTCGAGTCGATGATCCACTCCTGGTATTCGGTGGCGTTGTTGCCTCGTTCGCCGCCGCCGCGTTCCTCTTCGGCGACGAGCGCCCGATAGGGCCCCGCGTTGGTCTGCTCCCAGTAGCGCGTCTGCTGCAGGCTCGACAGGATCATGTTGACGGTGTCGAGCGCGCGCATCGAGTCGTCCTCGACCCAGAAGCGGGTCACGGCCGTCTCGTAGTCGCTGCCCGCGACGGGCAGCAGGCTGCCGAGCGAGCCGCCCGGAAGGCGCAGCGACGCCGTGGTCGAGCCGCTGGCCTCGACGATGGTCACCTGCTGCGGCGCCTGAAGGCCGGCCACCGGGCCGTCGGAGCCGCCGCCGCCGCAGGCAGCCATCGTCAGCAGCGAGAGAAACGAGAGCGATCGGAACATCGTGGCTCCGGAGGGTTCGGGCTTCATGAGGGGCTCGGAGCCGGTCCAGGCAGCCGGGCCGCGCACGTCGAGGGGGGTGGGCGCCGCCACGCCGGCGACGCCTTCCGTCGGTGCCATCGGCCTCTCGGCCGCCGACCGTTGAGCCGTTTCGGGCGAACGGCATAGTTCGGCCATGAGCTTCCCTTCGAGCGCCGCGGCCCTGGTCGCCCTGGCGGTCTGTCCGTGGGCACCGCCGGCGCCAGCCCAGGCGGCGCCCCGCGCGTTCGTCGGCGCGCGCATCGAACCGTGCGACGGCCCCACGATCGAGCGCGGCACGCTCCTCGTGCAGGACGGCAAGATCGTCGCCGTCGGCGCGGTCGACGAGGTGCGGGTGCCCGAGAACGCCACCACGGTCGACGCCGCCGGGAGGACGATCGTGCCCGGTCTCGTCTGCAGCCATTCGCACATCGGCTCGGTCGCGGGCGCCGACGGCTCGGGTCCGATCCAGCCGGAGGTGCGCGCGCTCGATTCGATCAACCCGCGCGACCCGGGCATCCAGAAGGCGCAGGCCGGCGGCATCACGACCGTCAACGTCATGCCGGGTTCGGGCCACCTCCTGTCCGGCCAGACGATCTATCTCAAGCTGCGCGACGTAGACACCGTCGAGGAACTGGCCGTGCGCAACGCCGACGGCTCGATCGCCGGCGGCATCAAGATGGCGAACGGCACCAACCCCCAGCGGCCGCCGCCGTTCCCCGGGACGCGCGGCAAGGCGGCGGCGCTGATCCGCGCGCAGCTGCACCGCGCCCGCGAGTATCAGAAGAAGGTCGCGGCCGCCGACGGCGACCCCGCGAAGCTGCCCGAGAAGAGCCTCGCGATGGAGGCCCTCGTCGAGGCGCTGCAGGGAAAGCGCGTGGTGCACCACCACACGCACCGGCAGGACGACATCCTGACGGTGCTGCGGCTGCAGCGCGAGTTCGGCTTCCGTTGCGTGCTGCACCACGTCAGCGAGGGCTGGCTGGTCGCCGAGCAGATCGCCGCCGCCGGCGTGCCGTGCTCGGTGATCGTGATCGACTCGCCCGGCGGCAAGCTCGAGGCCGCGCGCCTGTCGCTGACGACCGGCGCCGTGCTCGACCGCGCCGGCGTGCTGGTCGGGTTCCACACCGACGACGGCATCACCGACAGCCGGCTGTTCCTGCGCTCGGGGGCGCTCGCGGTGCGGGCCGGCATGGACCGCGAGAAGGCGCTCCAGGCGCTGACGATCGCCAACGCGCGCATGCTCGACCTGCAGGACCGCGTCGGCACCTTGACGCCGGGCAAGGACGCCGACTTCGTCGTGCTGTCCGGAGATCCGTTCTCGGTCTACACCCGGGTGCTCGAGACCTGGGTCGAGGGCGAACTGGTCTTCGACCTCGCCGATCCGCAGGACCGCCTGTTCGCCGAGGGCGGCTACGGCGCGAGCGACGACCAGGCGCTCTCGCTGTGCTGCTATGAGGTCCAGGGAGGCCAGCAGTGACGGCCGCGATCGCGCTGCTCGCGGCCGCGATCGCGCCCGCGGCGTTCTCGCCGCAGGACCCGTCGCCGGCTGCGTCCGCCCAGGCGCTCGTCGTGCGCGGCGAGACGGTCTACACGATGGCGGGCGAACCGATCCGCGACGGCGTCGTGGTCGTGCGCGGCGGCAAGATCGTGTCGGTCGGCCAGCTGGCGCAGCTGCCCGAGGGCGTGCCGGTGCTGCAGGCCAAGGTCGTCACGCCGGGCCTGATCGACGCGCACGCGACGGTCGGGCTCAGCGGCGTGCTCAACGTGCCGCACGACCAGGACCAGCTCGAGGCGTCGGACCCGGTGCAGCCGGAACTGCGCGCGATCGACGCCTACCACGCGCGGGACCCGCTGGTCGCGTGGGTGCGTTCGCTCGGGGTGACGGCCGTGCACACCGGCCACGGCCCGGGCGCGCTGATCTCCGGGCAGACGATGGTCGTCAAGACGCACGGCCGGAGCGCCGACGAGGACGTCGTCGTGCCGCTCGCGATGGTCGCGGTCACGCTCGGGGACGGCGGTCGCAACCAGGACGGAAAGTCGCCGGGCACGCGCGCCAAGTCGGTCGCGATGCTGCGCGAAGAGCTGCAGCGGGCCCGGGACTACGCGGCGAAGCGCGACCGCGACGCCGACGCGTCGACCGACCTCGGCCTCGAGGTGCTCGGCAGGGTCCTCGCCGGCGACGTGCCGCTGCTGGTCACCGCGCACCGCGCGCACGACCTCGCGTCGGCGCTGCGCGTAGCGGAAGAGTTCGGCGTCCGGGTCGTGCTCGACGGCGCGGCGGAGGCGTACCTGATGCTGCCGACGCTCGCCGAGAAGGGCGCGTGGGTGCTGCCCCACCCGCCGATGGCGCGCACGCGCGGGGAGCTCAAGAACGGCACGATGGAGCTCGCGAAGCTCTTGTTCGACGCGAAGGTGCCGTTCGCGCTCCAGAGCGGGTTCGAGAGCTACGTGCCGAAGACCCGGGTCGTGCTGTGGGAGGCGGCGATCGCGGTGCAGCACGGCCTCCCGGCCGACGCGGCGCTGCGCGCGCTGACCCTCGACGCGGCGCGGCTGTGCGGCGTGGAGGCGCGGCTCGGCTCGCGCGCGACCGGCAAGGACGCGGACCTCGCGCTGTTCGACGGCGACCCCTTCGAATACACGACGCACTGCGTCGGGGTCGTGGTCGACGGCGTTCCGTACGTCGGATCGCCGCGCTGAGCCCGGGCCGTCCGGAGAGCCGCAGCCGAACCCCGACGTCGTCGCTACCCTTCCCGCGTGGCCGCCGACTCCCCGTCCGATCGCTGGCTCGTCGGCGCGATCGTGCTCGCACAGTTCGGGCCGGCGTTCATGTTCAGCGGGGTCGCCGTCGCCCTGCCGGCGATGGGGCGGGAACTCTCGATGTCCGCGACCGAGCTCGGCCTCGTCGAGACGACGTTCCTCGCCAGCAGCGCGGCGTTCCTGTTGCCGGCGGGGCGCGTCGCCGACCTGTTCCACCGCGGCGCGATCTTCCGCTGGACGCTGGTCGCGTTCGGCGTGCTGTCGCTGTCGATCGGCTGCGTCTCGTCGGGGTTCGTCGTGCTGCTCTTGCGCTTCCTGCAGGGGCTCGCCGCGGCGCTGTGCACGACGGCCGGGCCGGCGCTGCTCGCCGACCTCGTGCCCGCCGAGCGACGCGGTCGCGTGTTCGGCGCGATGATCGGCATGGCCTACGCCGGGCTCGCGGTCGGGCCGCTCGCCGCCGGCTTCGTCGTCGAGCACCTGGGCTGGCGCAGCGTGTTCTTCGTCGGCGCGGCGTGGATCCTGCTCGGCGGCCTGCCGGCGTTCGTCGGCACGGCGGCGCACGGCGTGCGGCGGCCGGGCGGGCTGCACCTGCCGAGCACGGCGCTGCTCGCGATCGGGCTCGGCGCCGTCGTCGCGGCGGTGTCCGGCGCCGAGCGCGGC
>CALKYL010000150.1 GCA_938003515.1 uncultured bacterium | reverse complement strand
GATGCCGTTCGACGAGGCGTCGCATGCCGTGAGTGTAGCCGGCGCCGGCACGGCCCGTTGGGCCGCCGAACCGGCCGGTGGCACCGGCGCCGCCGCGGTCAACGCGTGACGAGCAGGCCGGGCGGGATCCGCTCCGGCGCGGCCGACGGCTTAGGGATGCCGAGCATGCGCGCGAGCAGCCCGACGCCGAACCCGGGCGTGATCGGTGCCGCGAGCCGCGCGCCCGCCGGCAGCCCCGGACCGAGCGCGAACGCGACGACCTCGCGGTCGTACGGGTGCGGCGTGCCGTGCGACGCGGGCAGGCCGCCGTTGAGCCAGTACGGCTGCTGCACGATCTGCACGTCGCCGGCGCGGTCCGGCGCGACCGCGTAGCGCAGCGCGCGACGGATCGGATCGCTGCCGTCGTAGTCGACGACGTCGGCGGTCGCGTACGCGGTCAGCACGCCGCGCACGCCGGCCGCCGCCCGCGCGGCCACGCGGGCGACCTCGTCGCGCGACGCCACGAGCCCCGTCGACGCGAGCGTCGCGTCGTCGAGGTAGATCGCGCCCTCGCCGACGTGCGCGATCAGGCGCGCGCCGTCGGCCGGCTCGACGAACGCCGTGCGCAGCGCCTTCTCCGCGGCGGAGCGCACCCACGCGTCGATCGGTCCGCGTCCGGCGGCGACGCCGTTGGCCTTGGCGTGCTCGGGCGTCGGCGCCACGCCGTGGTCGGAGGTCAGGAACACGGCCCAGCGCCCCTTGCCGACGCGCTCGTCGAGCGTGCGCCAGAAGGCCGCGAGCTCGGCGTCGAGCCGCAGCAGCGCGTCGCGCGCCTCGACCGACTCCGGGCCGAAGTAGTGGCCGA
This sequence comes from uncultured bacterium, assembly GCA_938003515.1. The sequence goes on along the minus strand of CALKYL010000150.1, from coordinate 2,700 downwards.
CGAGGTCCGTCGACGAGAAGCCGACGCACAACAGGTCGGGCGCGTCGTCGAGGCCGAGCTCCATGTCGCGCACCGCCGCCTCCGCGGCGAGGCGGACCGCCGAGTTGCCGAACGGCGACGCGTACAGCTGCTCGTAGTAGGCGGCGGTCGGCTCGTCCTTGCCGCCGGTCAACGGCTGCGGCAGCGTGCGCGACAGCGAGCCGTTCTGATGCACCCACTCGCTGTTGCGGTCGTCGACGAGCCCGGCGTAGGCGGCCTGCGGACCCGACGGCTCCCAGATCAGGCCGAACCAGCGGTCGAGCACCCGGGCCTCGTTGAACTCGGCGATCCAGGCCGGGGTCTCGTCGACCCAGCTCCGGTTGGTCGTCAAGGTGCCGGTGCGCGTCTCGATCCACGCCGCGACGTCGGCGTCGGCGCCGGCCATCAGGATCGCGGCCCGATCCTTCCACGCCACGCTCACGACCTTGCTGCCGGCGATGTGCGCCTTGAGGCTCGCGGCGAACGTCGGCGCGCGCAGCCGGCCGGGGCCGCGGCCGCCGCCGTCCGGCAGGTCGGGCAGCGCCTCGGCCTCGTCGCCGACGCAGTAGACCTTGGCGCCGTCGGTCGGCGACCACCACGTGTTGCGCACGATGCCGTGCGCGCTCGCCGGCGCGCCGGTGCCGATCGTCGCGTGGCCCGGGCCGGTCTCGGTGCACGCGTGCTCGAACGCGCACAGCGGGAACGTCACGCCGTCGCGCGCCAGCCGGCGGAAGCCGCCGGTCGCGGCGAGGTGCGGCTCGGCCTGCGCGTAGACCCAGCTCGGGAGCTGGTCGACGACGCAGAGCACCACGAGCCGCGGCCGCGCAGCCGGCGGCAGGATCTGGGCCGGGAGCAGACCGCCGGCGGCGGCGAGCGCGAGAGGGATCGCGGTGCGCATCATCTGGCGAGCATCTTGGCGACCCGCTCGGTCGTGCGCCACGGCAACAGGCCGAGATGGTAGATCGCCACGGAGTCGACGCCGTGCGTCCTGCACAGCTCGCGCACCCGGACGAGGTCCTCGTCGCGGGTGAACTCCGGGGCCTTCGGCCAGATGCAGAGCCGCTTCGGGCTGGCCGCGAAGACGCGCGCCCCGTCGTGCGCCAGCACCTTCGCGATCGCGTCCGTTCCCTGGCCGTAGCAGGTCAGCACGCGCTCGTCGGCGGCCGGGAACGCCGCCGCAGCGGACGCCGCGAGCTGGCTGCCGGTGAACCACGGGTCCGGGTGCACCTGGACCGCGCGCGCGCACGCCCCGCTCGCCTCGACGACCCGCTGCGCGAGACGGGCGACCACGGCGCGGCGCGCCGCGAGGACCGCGTCGATCCAGGTCGGCTCGCCGTCGTCCGGCGCGGCCGGCGCCATCGCGTCGCCGTCGGTCACGGCCCGCGTCACGCAGGCCGCAGCAGCGCGCCGCACCGCGTCGACGTCGTGGCCGAGCTCTTCGTGCACGTCGCGGCACGCCGCGCAGAAGCACGCCGACAGCGCGAAGCCCCACCGACCGGTCGGCGACAGCGACTTCTTGTCGTGGTGGCTCGAATGCTGGATGCCCATCTGCCCGAGCGCCTCGAGCTCGATCGCGCCGAGGCCGCGGTGCCGGGCGAGGTCGGCGACGAGCGCCGCGTGGTAGCGCTGCACCGTCGGCTGGGACGGGCACAGCGCGTACGGGTACGGGTCGCCGAACGCGTTCACGACCGTGCGTTCCGGGTGCAGGAGCCCGAGCCGCGTGTTGTGGCCGAAGACCGTCCAGGCGCGCACCGACAGACCGTGCGCGGGCGCGTCGGCGCACAGCCGTTCGAGCGGCGACGGGCCGTCCGCCGGCACCTCGCTCGACGGCAGCGGCGTCAGCTCGCCGTAGTCGACGCTCGGACGGAAGTGCACGGTGCCGTCCTCGAGGAAGCGCACGCGCGTCCCGGGATGCCACGGGGTCAGCCACCGCCCGTCGTGGTAGCTGACCGCGAGCGCCAGCTCGGAGAACCCGAGGTCGGCGAGCCGCGCGAGCCCGCCGTGGTCGGCGAGCGCGTCGAGGTCGAACGGGTGCACGTAGAGCGCCAGTCGCATGCGAGGAGCGTAGGGCCGGTGCCGCGCGGTGCTACCATGGGCGACGTGCCCCGCCTGCCCACCTCGAGCTTCGCGCTGCTGCTGACCGCGACCCTGCACGCGACCATGTGCGCGACCCCGTGCGCCCAGGACGCGGCGACCGGGGCGCCGTCCCCCCCCCCGCCGACCGAGCTCCGCTACGGCGACGCCGGCCGGCCCGCCGGGCGTGCAAGGTCTATCACCACCTGTTCGCGCCCGACGGGCGGCTCTTGACCAAGGGCGAGGGCGGCACCTTCGAGCACCACCGCGGCCTGTTCGTCGGCTGGAACCGCACCGGCTGGCGCGGCCAGCGCCTGGACTTCTGGCACCTCGGCCGCGGCGAGACGCAGCGGCTGCGGGGGTTCGCCGACCCCGCGGTGCTCGGGCTCGGCCCGCGCGCGCAGGTCGCCGAGATCGACTGGTGCGCGCCGGACGGCGAGGTCGTCGTGCACGAGACGCGCGGCGTCGAGGTCACCGCGCACGACGACGAGCACTACGTGCTGCAGATGCGCGTGCGGCTGGTGGCCGCGTCGGACCCGGTCGAGCTCACGGGCGACCCGCAGCACGCCGGCCAGCAGCTCCGGCTGCTGCAGCAGATCGGAAGAGCGT
>CALKYL010000149.1 GCA_938003515.1 uncultured bacterium | reverse complement strand
GGCACGCCGGCCCGGTAGGCGGCGCGGACGAGGTCGAGCTGGCGCGCCACGCGCACCGCGAGGTGGGCGCGGGGCCGATCCGGCGGCGCACCGCGGCGCTGGTCACCGCGCTCTCGGCGGCCGACGCGCTGCTCGCGCCGTCGCGCTTCCTCATGGAAGAGTACATCCGGGCAGGCGTGCCGAAGGACCGCCTGCAGCACTGGCCCTACGGCGTCGACCGCGCGCCGTTCGCCGCCGCGACGCGCACGCCCGCCGCCGACGGCCGCGTTCGCTTCGTCTACACGGGTTCGCTGCAGCCCTCCAAGGGCGTCGACCTGCTCGTGCGCGCGTTCACGGCGATGCCGTCGGCGCGCGCCATGCTGACCGTGCACGGCGCCGCGCCGGCGAGCGCTCCCGGCTACCGCGACCGCCTCGAACGACTCGCCCAGGGTCGTCCCGACATTCGCTTCGCCGGCCCGTTCGCCCACGGTCGCGTCGGCGCGGTGCTCGCCGAAGCCGACGTCGTCGTCGTGCCGAGCCGCTGGTTCGAGAACTGGCCGCTGACCCTGCTCGAGTCGGTGCTCGCCGGCGCGGCGGCGGTCACCGCGGACCACGGCGGCATGCGGGAGTTCGCGAAGACGTTCGGCACGGCGGTCACCTTCCGCCCGGACGACGCCGGCGATCTCACCCGTGCGATGCGTCGCTTCGTCGACGAGCCCGGCCTCGCGGCGCGGCTCGCCACCGCGAGCAGGAGCGACGTGCGCACGCTCGACGACGACGTCGGCGGCCTCGACGCGCTCTACGAGCGGCTCTGCGCGGCGCGGCGCGGCGGCGGCAGGTAGCGGTCGACGTCGGCGGCGGTCAGCCGGCGGCCGAAGAGCCCCGCGACCAGGCCGCGCGCCTTCGCGAGCGACGCCGCCGGCCCGGTCACGAGCGTCAGCGGCCACAGCAGCACGTCGAAGAGCGCGAACGCCAGCCAGTCGCGCGCGCGGCCGTGGCGACGGAGCAGGCGCACCGTGTTGACGGCGCTGAAGAACTTGCGCAGGGGGCTGCGGCCGCCGCCCGACGCGCTGCTCGCCGCGTGCTCGACGCGCAGCCACGGGATCCACGCCAGCCGGCGCCCCGCGGCCGCGAGGCGAAGGCCGAGATCGACGTCTTCGACGTACATGAAATACGTCTCGTCGAGGTCGCCGACGGCGGCGAGGTCGACGAGCCGGTAGAGCGCGCACGCGCCGGTCAGGAAGTCGACCTGCTCGGGGCCGGCGGTCGTCGGCGCCGGCGGCCGGCCCTGGTTCTGCAGCACGACGCCGTTCGGGCCGAACCGCCGGCGGCCGCCCTGGCACCAGGTGCGGCCCGAGGGCTCGACGATCGTCGGCGACACGCCGGCGAGCGCCGGATCGGCGTCGAGCACGGCGACCAGGCGCGGCACGAGGTCCGGCGGTACGCGCGCGTCGTTGTTGACCAGCAGCGCGTAGACGGCGCCGCGCTCGCGCGCGCGCCGCAGACCGACGTTGACGCCGGCGCAATAGCCGAGGTTGTCGGCCGACTCGACCAGTTCGACGCGGGCGTCCGCGCCGAAGCGCTGCCGCAGCCGCGCGGCCGAGTCGTCGCCCGAACCGTTCTCGACGAGGATCACGCCGAGGTCACCGGCGGAGCCGTGCAGAAGGTCGTCGAGCAGGAGCGCGGTCGCCTCCGGCAGCCGGAAGTTGAGGACGATCGCCGCGACGCGCACGGCGCGCGAAGCTATGGCCGCTCCGCGAACGCCGCCAGGGAAATTGATCGCAACGCACGGCGGGCCGTGGCTACCGTTCGTCGACTCGACATGCGCATCGCCCTGGTCAGCCTCGAGGTCGCCGGGTTCCGCGGCGGAGGCATCGGCACCTACGTGGTCGAGGCGGGCCACGCGCTGAAGGCGGCCGGGCACGACGTCACGCTCGTCACGAGCGCGCCGGCGGATCCCGCCGACCGCGAACGGCTGCGCGCGCTGGACGACTTCACCCGGGTCGCGTTCGTCGAGGAGGCAGGCGACCCCGAGGGCCCAACGCGCTTCGCGGTCGCGCGCGACACCTTCCGTTTCGCGCACCTCGCGCACCGGACCCTGTGCCGAGAGGTCGAAGGAACCCACGGCGGCGCGCCCTTCGACTACGTGGAGTTCCCCGACTACCAGGCCCTCGGCTACGTCACGGTGCTCGAGCACCGGCTGCTGGGCACGTTCCCGGAGACGGTCGTGGCGGTCGTGCTGCACTCGCCGTCGCAGGAGTGCCTGAAGTACGACGACGCACTCCACTCGGTACCGCCCGGCGCGCGCGAGCTCGTGCTGCTCGAGGACGAGACGATCCGCACCGCCGCCAACCTGTGGTCGCCGTCGACGCGGCTCGCCGAGCTGGTCGCCGAGCGGCTCGGCACGCTCGGCCCGGGGGGCGCCGGCACCCGGATCATCCGCTACCCGATGCGGCTGGCCGCGGCGCTGCCGCCGGCGCCCCGCCGGGTCTCGCGCCTCGCCGACCTGCGCTTCCTCTACTTCGGCCGTATCGAGCCGCGCAAGGGCGTGCGCGCGCTGGTCGAGGCGTTCGCGCGGCTGCCGGACCTGCAGATCGATCTCGTCGGCCGCGACCTGCCGACGTCGCCGTACGGCACCAGCGAGACGGACTGGCTCTCGCGCCACGACGCGCCGAACGTGCGCTTCCACGGGCCGCTGCCGCGCGCGCAGATGCTGCAGCGCCTCGCCGACGCGGACGTCGTCGTGCTGCCCTCGCCGTGGGAGAACTGGCCCAACACGTGCATCGAGGCGATGGCCGCCGGACGCGTCGTCGTCGGCGGCCGCCACGGCGGCATGGGCGAGATGATCGAGCACGGCGTCTCGGGGTTCTTGTGCGACGGCGCGCTCGCCGACGACATCGCGCGTGTCATCGAGCAGGACGTCGGCGCCGCGCTCGATCGCCTCGACGCGATCGGCGCAGCGGCGCACGCGCGCATCCGGGAGCTGTCCGATCCGGCGCGCTACGTCGCGGCGATCGAGCGCCTCGTCGCCGAATGGCGGCCGCAGCCCCCGGCGCCGGGGAAGGCGAAGGCAGGAGCGACGACCGCGGCGACGGCCGCCGGGCCGCCGCTGGTCACGATCGTCACGCCGTTCTATCGGGAGCCGCGGGAGATGATCGCCGAGGCCGTCGGCTCCGCGATCGCGCAGACCGCCCGGGAGCTCGAGATCCTGGTCATCGACGACGGTTCCCCGCGCGCCGACGCCGACGAGATCCTCGCGCACGTCGCCGGGCTCGACCCGCGCGTCCGCGTCGTGCGCAAGGCGAACGGCGGCCTCGCGAGCGCGCGCAACCTCGCCGTCGAGCAGGCGCGCGGCGACCACGTGCTGCTGCTCGACGCCGACAACCGGCTGCGCCCGGACTACGTCGAGCTGGCGCTCCGGGCGTTCGCCCGCGACGAGACGATCGACGTCGTCGTGCCGTGGTTCCGCGTCTTCGGCGCGTCGCCGCGCGCCGGCACGACGTTCGCGCCGGTCCCGTTCCACCTGTCGCTGGCGCTCGTGCGCAACGCCTTCGGCGACGCCGGCGCGATGTTCCGCGCCCGCGTCTTCCGCGAGCACGGCCTCCGCTTCGACCCGCTCGTCGACGTCTACTCCGACTGGGCGCTGTGGCTCGACTGCGCACGCAAGGCGCTGCGCGTGCAGCGGCTGCCGCGCGTGCTCTACGACTACCGCGTGCGCGAGGGCTCGCTGATGGACGAGCAATCGTGGGACCGCCACGTGCACCTCGTCGGTCTCCTGATCGATCGCCACCTGCCGATCGACGACCCCGAGGTGCGCGACATGCTCGTCACGCTCACGCGTGCCTGGGGCGCCGGCGCGCTGCTCGCCGCGCTGGGCGGCCGCCCCGAGTACGCGGACCGTGGCCACCGCATGGTCGACGGCTTCCGACCCGGCAGCGTGCGTTACCGGGTCGCCGACGCGATCGCGAAGGCCGCCGGCGCCGTGCCCGGCGTGCGGCCGCTGGTGCGCGCCCTGTTCGGCCGGCTCGAGCGGCTGCACGGCCGCTTCAAGGACCGGCGGACCGAGGGCTGAGGCGTGGGCTCGTCGAGAGCGCGACGCTACCTGCTCCGCTTCGCGCTGGCGGCGGCGGCCCTGCTCGTCGCGCTGGTCGCGGCCGAACTGTGCTACCGCGCCCTGTTCGCAGCCGACAACGGTCCGACCACGAATCCGCAGTACGTCGACCACGACGACCTGCGCGGCTGGCGATATCGCCCGAACGTCGTGACCCGGCACAGGACCGACGAGTTCGACGTCGCGATCCGCATCGACGCGGGCGGTTGGCGCACCGGCCGCGCAGCGCCGCCGCGCACCGGCCCCCGGGTCGTCTGCCTCGGGGACTCCTTCACCTTCGGGTGGGGCGTCGAGGAGGAGCGGTCGTTTCCGGCGCTGCTGCGCGAACTGCTCGCCGCCGACGTCGCCAACCTGGGCGTCAGCGGCTACGGCCCCGGGCAGCAGCTCATCACGCTCCGGCAAGCCGGCCTCGAGCCGCCGCCCGCGCTCGCGATCGTGACCTACTGCGGCAACGACCTGTTCGAGGTCCTGCACGATCGCGCGCACGGCAAGACCAAGCCGCGTTTCGTGCTCGACGGCGACGCGCTGCGGCTCACCAACGTGCCGGTGCCGTGGGGTCCGCTCGAGCGCCACAGCCAGCTGTGGCGCGCGGCGCGCAAGGTGCTGGCCGGCGCCGCAGGGCCGCTGGACGCCGCGGACGCCGACGCCGCCCGTCGCCTGACGCGGCGCATCCACGCGGAGATGGCCGACGCGCTGCGCGTCGTCGGCGGCCGGCTCCTGGTCGTCGCCGTCGGCGAACCGTGGCTCGCCCCGGACGCCCCGAACGCCAGCTACCTCGACGTCGCGCCGGCGCTCGAAACGGCACGGAGCGGTGGTCCCGTGACGTTCGCGAAGGACGGTCACTGGTACGACTGCTTCCACTGCGCATTTGCCGAGGCGATCGCGGGCCAGGTCGACTTCGCTCGTTTGCTGCGCTGAACAGACCCGCGACTCAGTCCGGCGCGCCCATGCGCTCTGGCGAGAGCCGCGCCGCCATCCCGTCGTCGTACAGGCCGCGGCCGCGCAGCACGTCAGCGACGCTCTGGCCGGTTCGCAGCGCCTCGGCGGCGACCTCGGTCGCGGTGCCGTAGCCGAGCACCGGCACCAGCGCGGTCACGAGCCCGATGCTGTTCTCGACGAAGCGCCGGCACTGCTCTTCGTTGGCGGCGATCCCGTCGACGCAGTTCCGGTGCAGCGTCGTGACCGCGTTCGCGAGGATCTTGAGCGACTCGAGGATGCTCGCGGCGATCACGGGCTCCATGACGTTGAGCTGCAGCTGGCCGCCTTCGGCGGCCAGCGTGACCGCGAGGTCGTTGCCGATGACGCGGAACGCGACCTGGTTGACGACCTCGGGGATCACCGGGTTGACCTTGCCCGGCATGATCGACGATCCGGGCTGCCGCGGCGGCAGCCGGATCTCTCCGAGCCCCGCGCGCGGCCCCGACGACAGGAGCCGCAGGTCGCTGCAGATCTTCGACAGCTTGACGGCGAGGCTCTTCAGCGACGACGAGAACATCACGAACGCCTGTGTGTCCTGCGTCGCTTCGATCAGATCGGGGGCGAGGCGCAGCTCGAGCCCGGCGACCTCGCAGAGCCGCGCGATCGCGCGCGCGCGGTAGCCCTTGGGCGTGTTCAGGCCGGTGCCGATCGCCGTGCCGCCGAGGTTCAGGGTCCGCAGTTCGTCCCGCGTGCGTCCGAGGCCGGCGAGCTCCTGCCGCAGGCTGGTGGCGAAGGCCGAGAACTCCTGGCCGAGCGTCATCGGCACGGCGTCCTGCAGCTGCGTGCGCCCCATCTTGACGACCGACTCGAACTCCTTCGCCTTGTCGTCGAAGGCGCGGATCAGCCCGTCGACCGCGTCGATCAGCCGCTGACTCGACAGGATCATGCCGAGCTTGAGCGCCGACGGATAGACGTCGTTGGTCGACTGCGAGCAGTTGACGTGGTTGTTCGGGTGCAGGGTCTCGTAGTCCCCCTTCTCCCTGCCGAGCAGCTCGAGCGCCCGGTTCGCGAGCACCTCGTTGGCGTTCATGTTGGTCGACGTGCCGGCACCTCCCTGGAGCACGTCCACGACGAAGTAGTCGTGCAGCTTGCCTGCGATCACCTCGTCCGCGGCGTCGGCGATCGCCTCGGCGGTCCCGGCAGGGATCGCGCCGCAGTCTCGGTTGGCGAGCGCGCACGCCTTCTTGACCATCGCGAGCGCCTTGACCAGGTTCGGGTAGGCGTTCAGCCGCACGCCGCCGATGTCGAAGTTGCTCAGGGCGCGCATCGTCTGCAGCCCGAAGTAGGCCTCGGCCTGCACCTGCCCGTCGCCGAGCAGATCGTGCTCGGTCCGCGTCCGCCCCGTCGAGAACGCGTGCGTCAGTCCGCTGGTGCGGAACATCAGCTGGTCGACGCGTCCGACGACCTCGGCGAGCAGGCTCTTGAGCATGCGCCTCTCGAGATCGTGGTCGCTGCCGAGGAACGCGCGCACCCGGTCGCGGTGCAGGAAGACGACGTCCGTCGGCACGAGCGCGGTCGCCGTCGTGGAGTGAACCGAGTCCCCGATCATCATGCCCTCGCCGAGCAGATCGCCCCGCACGAGCGTCACGACCGCGCGGCGGTCGCCGTACGCGTCGGCACGCGTCAGCTCGACGCGCCCCTTGCGAATCAGCAGCAGGCGCGCACGTGGATCCCCTTCGCGGAACAGCGCCTCGCCCTCGCGGTAGGTCGCGTGCTCGACCTGCGCGAGCAGACGCTCGGTCTCGGCCGGCGTCAGGTTGACGAAGATGTGGATCTGCCGGAAGGCGTCGGCCCAGTCGGAGAGGCGGTCGGTCATCGGAGGGAGGGCGGAGGGCGAGCGCAAAGCCTACGGCGGCCCGGATCCCGACGCGCCGCGACGCCTGCGAAACCGGCGCCGGTCCCGAAACGCGACGGGTGGCGAGGACTCCCGGGCCGGCGCCCGATAGCGGGGCATGCGACGCGTGCAGCGCAGCGCCGCCGCGACCCTGGGCGCGGCGGCCGTGGCCGTGGCCCTGGCCGTGGCCTCGGGCGGCTGCAGCAGCGGCGGCGGCAGCGCGCCCTCGTACGACCGCGGCACGCACACGCCGTCGGGACTCTTGTCCGTCGAGCGGCTGACGGACGCCTACCACGCCGAAGGCGCCTGCGTCGCGGACTTCGACAACGACGGCGCGCTCGACGTCGCGTCGGGTCCCTACGTCTGGCACGGCCCGACGTTCGTGACGGCGACGGCGTTCCGCGCGCCGATCGTCTTCTCGACCGGCGGTTACGCCGACGCGTTCTTCGCGTTCGCCGACGACGTCGACGGCGACGGCTGGATCGACGTCGTCGAGGTCGGGCTGCCCAACAGCGCGGCGCACTGGTATCGCAACGACCAGGGAGCCGGCGGTCCCTGGGAACGACACCTGCTGTGGCCGGCGGTCGGCAGCGAGGCTCCCACGATGGTCGACCTGGACGCGGACGGCCAGCAGGAGCTCGTGCTGTTCACCGGCATGCAGATCGCCTGGCTCGAGCGGGACGTCGCGAACCCCACGTCGCCGTGGCAACTGCACACGATCGCGTCCCTGCAGGCCGTCGGGCCGGCGGTGCACGGCCTCGGCACCGGCGACGTCGACGGCGACGGCCGGCTCGACGTGCTCGTCTCGACGGGCTGGCTGGAGCAGCCGGCGTCGCTCGACGGCGATCCGCCGTGGACGCTGCACCCGCACCTGTTCGCCGCCGCCGGCGGAGCGCAGATGCACGCGGACGACGTCGACGGCGACGGCGACGCGGACGTGATCACGTCGCTCGACGCGCACGGCTTCGGCCTCAGCTGGTTCGAACAGGTGCCGGACGGGGTCGGCACGACGTTCGTGGAGCACGTGATCCTGCCGGTCGACCCGCTGCCCGGCACGCACGACCAGTTCTCCCAGCTGCACGCGCTGGCGCTCGCCGACGTCGACGGCGACGGGCTGCGTGACCTCGTCACCGGCAAGACGTGGCTCGCGCACAACGGCCGCGACATCGGCAGCGCCGAACCGCCGGTGCTGTTCGTGCTGCTGCTCGACCGAAGCGCCGGCGCGCGTTACGTGCCGCGCTGCATCGACGACGCGTCGGGCATCGGCCGCCAGATCGCGACGCAGGATCTCGATGGCGACGGAAAGATCGACGTCGTGACCGCCAACAAGAACGGTCTGTTCGTGTTCCGCAATCCGTAACCAGGGAGCCGCGAGCTTGCGTCGCCGCCGCGCCCACGTGACGCTCGCACGCGATGGCAGATCGACCGGAGCCTCCTCCGCACCGCGCCGGCGGCGCCGCCGCGATCGCCGTCGCGACGGCCCTCGGCCTGTCGATGGGCGGCGCGCTCGGCGTCGCGATCGGCGCCGTGCTCGGCGACTTCGCGGTCGGTCTGTCGATCGGCGCCGCGTTCGGCCTGTGCGCGGGCGCCGCCGTCGGCGTGTTCGTCATGCGCGACCGCGGCCGGTGACGGGCGCGCCGATCCCTCGCGCTCGACGACGCGCACGAACGCCGCGCGGCCGCGAACGGCGGCGACGGGACGGATACGGACGGCGGAGCGAAGCGACATCGATGGCTCTGGCATGGTCGGAGCGGCAGCGTCTCCGCAGGGGCGCGGCGCGGAAGCCCTCGGCCGCCCGATTGTCGCGATCTTCACGTCGTCGTGCGCGCAACCCGCCCCCCGGACCGGGCGAACCCGGCCCCGTGATGGACCTGCATGCGCCGACACGCCGCTCGCCGACCCGCTGGCTCGGGGACACCGCGTCATGAAGGTGCGGCGTACGCGGACGAAGCCTTGCACACGCTGCGGCGAGGAGCGCTCGGCGCTCTACCGCGTGCGCCTCGCCGAGCGCGGCGACTGGTTGTTCCTGTGCGCATCGTGCGGCGCCGCCGTCAAGCCCGACAACCCGCACTACGTCTACGGTGGGACCTGGAAGCGCGCGAAGCGCCACTGAGGCCGGGCCGCCACCGGATGCACGGACGCCGCCGCTAGGACGGGCAGACGATCACGTCCGTGGGCATCACCTCGACCTCGCGGCGCAGGCGCACGGCGGCGTTGTCGTCGACCTCGACGTCGACGCGGCGGATCGGCTCGTCGGCGCGCAGCGGCGCCCGCGTCGTCGCAAACCCGGCGAGGCCGTAGGGCAGCAGCCCCTCGCGTTCGACGACCCGGGCGCGGTCGACGACTCCGTAGCAGTGGAAGCCGCCCAGCCCGTCGAGGCGCGTGCCGGCCGCGACGTCGGTCTTGGCGAACGCGATCACGTCGCAGAACCGCCCGCGGGGCGCGAACACCGGCAACCCCGACGCGCCGACCTGCGCGAGCGTCTGCGGCACCTCGAAGTAGCACAGGTGGTGGTCCCGGAAGAACAGGTAGTCCGGGCCGGGTCCCTTCTTGAGGAAGAGCATGTCGTCGCGCGTCGTCGCGTCTCCCCTGCGCGCGACGACGAACACTCCCGCGCCCTCGTCGACGCCGCGAATGCCCTGCGTGAAGTCCATCACGGGACCGTCGAGCCGGTCGAGTTCGAGCAACTCGCCGAAGGCCCGGACGAGCGTGGCCTTGGTGACCGTCGGACCGTGCATGCCGCGGCGCGTCGGATGGCAGCCCAGGTGGTTGCCGAGACACGCCATCTCCTCGGACTGCTTGCTGCCGTCGGCCATGGCGACGACCTTGCGCTGGTCCTGATGGTGCGGCACGTGGGCCACGACGCCGTCCGGGTTCTGGTGCACGTCCAGGAAGCCCTTGCAGTTGCCGATCACCTTGGGCGCGAAGCCCCACGCGACGACCTCGTCGAGCATGCGCCGCAACACGACCGGCTGGTCGCCGTCGGCGTTGGAGTAGACGACGCCCGCGCGCGCCGCACGCGCCGCGAGCGCCGGGCCCAGACAGGCGTCGAGTTCGCAGGAGCCGGTGACGAAGTGTGCCCCCATCGCGAACGCGGCGAGCGCTGTCTCGGCGCCGAGCAGCATGTCGCCGGTCGCCTCGAAGACGACGTCGATGCCGTGCACGCGGCCGAGCGCCGCGACGTCGGTCGCGACGTTCCACGGTCCAGGCGGGGCCGCGCCCGGTCCCACCACCCGCACCGCGTCGTCCGGCACGCCGCGCGCCCGGTAGGCGCGCCTTGCCCGGTCGAGGTCGCGGTCGACGAGCAGCACGGGC
>CALKYL010000148.1 GCA_938003515.1 uncultured bacterium | reverse complement strand
GGCCGCGTGCCGCTGATGGCGCGGGCGCGCGTGATGTTCGGCTACGTCGAAGGCGTGCTGCTGTCGTTCTGGTTCGCGTTCTGAGCGCGCGAGCCGCCGGGCTCTCCGGGAGCCGGGCCGTGCGCCGCCGTTTCGGCGCGGCGTGTGCGCGGCAAGGGCCGGAGCCCGGCGTCGGCCGGGCCGCGGGCGCGGGGTATCATCCCCGGCGCGACTCCCAACTCCATCGCGGGCCAAGCCATGCCAAACATCCACTCGGGGGGCAAGGCCTCCGTTCTCGCCGGCCTGATCGTGGCGATCGGGTCGTTCGCTCCCGTAGCACCCGCGCAGCACTCCGTCGCGCGCGAGTGGAACGAGCGGCTGCTCGAGTCGATCCGGCTCGACTTCGCGCGGCCGACGGTGCACGCGCGCAACCTGTTCCACGTGTCGGCGGCGATGTGGGACGCGTGGGCGACCTACGACCAGACCGCGCAGTGCCTGATCTTCACCGAGGACCACGCGACGACCTCGCCGTCGATCGACGTCCTGCGCGCCGAGGCGCTGTCCTACGCGAGCTACCAGATCCTGAAGGCGCGCTTCACCGGCTCCCCCAGCTACGCGACGACGCTCCTGCCGGCCTACGACGCCCTGATGACGTCGCTCGGCTACAGCACGACGAACAACAACACGACCGGCGACACGCCCGACGCGATCGGCAACCGCATCGCGCTCGCCGTGCTGACCTTCGGCGCGCTCGACAACTCGAACGAAGCCAACAACTACGTCAACCAGTTCTACACGCCGGTCAACGCACCGCTGCTGCCCGACTTCCCGGGCAACCCGAACCTCGTCTTCCCGAACCGGTGGCAGCCGCTGGCGCTGCAGTACTTCGTCGGCCAGTCGGGCATCCCGATCCCGACCGGTTACCCCGAGTTCCTGAGCGCGGAGTGGGGGCAGGTCACACCGTTCGCGCTGTCGCAGACCGACCTGACGGTCTACTTCCGCGGCGGCTTCGACTACTGGGTCTACCACGACCCGGGCGCGCCGCCCCGGCTCGGCACCCCGAGCGCCCCCGACTACAAGTGGGGCTTCGAGCTGGTCTCGGCCTGGTCCTCGCACCTCGACCCGACCGACGGCGTGATGATCGACGTCTCGCCCGGTGCGATCGGCAACGCGCCGTTGCCGGCGGGTGTCGCGCAGTATCCCGCCTTCTACGACTTCGTGAACGGCGGCGACTCGGGCACCGGACATCCGATCAACCCGGTGACCGGGCAGCCCTACGCGCCGCAGATCGTGCCGCGCGGCGACTACGCGCGCGTGCTCGCCGAGTTCTGGGCCGACGGCCCGGACTCCGAGACGCCGCCGGGGCACTGGAACGTGATCGCCAACTACGTCTCCGACCACCCCCAGCTCGTCAAGCAGATCGGCGGCGCGGGCCCGGTCGTCAACGACCTCGAGTGGGACGTCAAGCTCTACCTCGCCCTGAACGGGGCGATGCACGACTGCGCCGTCGCCGCCTGGGGCGTCAAGGGCTGGTACGACTACCTGCGTCCGATCAGCGCCGTACGCTACATGGCGGACCGGTATGCGGCGAACCCCCTCGACCCGGACGCGATCACGCTCTTCCCCGGGCTGATCGAGGAGGTCACGTCGGCGACCACCGCGCCCGGACAGCGGCACGAACACCTCGCCGGCAGCGAGGGCAAGATCGCCGTCTACGCGTGGCGCGGTCCGGACTACATCCAGAACCCGCAGACGGACGTAGCCGGCGTCGGCTGGATCCTGGCCGAGAACTGGTGGCCCTACCAGCGGCCGACGTTCGTCACGCCGCCGTTCGCCGGCTACGTGTCCGGCCACAGCACCTACAGCCGCGCCGCCGCCGTCGTGCTGCACCGCTACACAGGCTCGGCCTTCTTCCCCGGCGGCCTCGGCGAGTTCGTCTGCCCGCAGGACAACTTCCTGGTGTTCGAGCGCGGCCCGAGCGTGACCGTCAAGCTGCAGTGGGCGACCTACTACGACGCGTCCGACCAGACGTCGCTGTCGCGCATCTGGGGCGGCATCCACCCGCCCGCCGACGACATCCCCGGCCGCGTCATCGGCGAGCAGGTCGGCAACGACGCCTACGATCAGGCCGAGCAGATCTGGGCGGGCACGCTGCCGCCGCGCGCGACCTATACGACCAGCGGCGTCGGCTGCCCGGGCACGTTCGGGCTGCCGGTGACGGTGGCCGGCGTGCCCAGCGGCCGGCCGGTCGCCGGCTCGACGCTCGCGGTCGACGTCACCAACCTGTCGCCGAATGTGCCGGGCTTCCTGATGTCGGCCGGCATCGTGCCGATCGTGCCGGGCATCGACCTCGGTTACCTGGGCGCGCCCGGCTGCACGCTCGACCACCAGACGATCGTGCTCGACCTCGTGGCGGCGACGTTCGGCGCGGGCACGTGGACGTTCCCGATCGCGGGCGATCCGAGCTGGCTCGGCCAGGCGATCTACCACCAGGCGATCGGCTTCGTCCCGGCCGTCAACGTGCTCGGCGCCGTGACGTCCAACCTCGGCATCGCGACGGTCGGCCTGTAGCGGCGGCCTCAGCCGGCCGCCCGCTCCCGCATCGCCAGCAGCTTCTTCTGGTAGCGGCCCTGCACGACGTCGACCAGGACGAGCACCGCCAGCACGAAGTAGAAGGTCGACTTCGACATCGCCTCGATCGGGTGGCCGAAGAACGACAGGTGCGCGAGGTGGCCGCCCTCGCTGAGCAGCATCACGCCGACCAGCAGCAGCACGAACAGGCCGAGCACCTCGTACATGCGGTTCTTCTGGAGGAACGTCGACACGCGGTCGGCGAGCACGATCATCATCAGGCCCGAGGCGACGACGGCGACCGCCATGGTCGCGAACCGGTCGGTGAGCGCGACGGCGCCGAGGATCGAGTCGAACGAGAACACGAGGTTCATCAGCACGATCATCGTCACGGCGCGCGCGACCGACCGCTTCGGGCCCGCCTCGGCGGCAGCTTCGAGGTCGATCGGCGCCAGCATGTGGAAGATCTCCTTCGTCGCGGTGTAGACGATGAACCCGCCGCCCAGCAGCACGATCAGCGCGTGGCCGCTCAGCTCGACGTGCAGCGCGTGCGTGTCGACGGAGACGAAGGCCTCCTGGAAGTAGGCGATCGCCTGCGTGACGGCGAACAGCAGCACGAGGCGCAGCCCGATCGCGATGCCGATGCCCAGCCGGCGCACGCGCGGCCGCTCGGCGGCCGCGACCCGCTTGCTCTCCATCGAGATGTAGAGCAGGTTGTCGAAGCCGAGCACCGCCTGCAGCAGCGTCAGCATCAGCAGCGTCAGCAGATTGTCGATCGAGAAGAAGTCCATCGGCGGGCCGAGTGTAGGCGCGCGGTCGGCGCGCTCCGAATCCGGCGCCGCCGGGGGGGGGGCGCGAGCGGTCGCCGGCTGGAACCGCGGGCGCGGCGGCCCTACCGTCCGGCGGTGTCCGGCGCCGACGCCCCCGCATGACCAGGAGCACGCAGCTGCTGCGCGAGCTCGAGCGGCTCCAGGCGAGCTTCGGCGGCGCCGAGGCCGCCGCCAAGCTGCGGCTGCTCGAGCAGCTGGAGGGGACCGCGATGCCGAGCGCCCGGGCGACGCTGCGCCTGCACGAGTCGCTGTGCTTCCTGCGCGCCCACCCGGACGACGGAGCCGTGCTCGCGCGCGTCGCCGCGATGCTCGACGGCTTCGACCGGCGGCGCGACCTGCGCCGTTTCCGCCGGGCGCTCGCCGACACGGGCGTGGCGGGCACCGCGATCCGGTTCTCGTTCTTCGCCGCGACCGCGCGCTGGCTGTCGCGCCGGTTCCCGGGGGCGCTGCGCGTGGTCTGGCCCGGCTACGAGCGGGGCGAACTGCTGCTGCAGCGGCTCTCGCACCTCGTCGCGTGGGCGGAGACGCCGGGTCTCGACGAGATCGCGTGGTCGGCGCGCGACTGGGTGCAGCGGCTCGCCGGGCCGCACGTCGGCGACGCCGACTTCCTGCTCGCGCGCTGGGAGCGGCTCGGCGGCGCCGAGCTCGCGCGGGCGGCGTTCTTCGACGAGCTCGAGCTCGAACTCGAGCTCCAGCCCGGGCCCGACACGCCGTCGCGTTCGCGCGCTGCGCTGCCGGAGCTGGTGCCCTCGGGGCGCGTGAGCTTCCAGACGGCGCCGCTGCGCCGCGAACGCCCGGACCTCGAGCGGGAGCTCTCGCGGCCGGTGCGCTGCCGCGCGCTCGACGAGAGAGCGGGCCAGCGCGTCATCGACGCGGCGCGCGAGGCGATGGCGCTCCGGCAGCGCGACCTCTACGCGTTCGCCAACGCCGACGCGCGCGACGTGCGCCTGTACGACTGCGGTGACGGCCTCGCGTTCGCCGTCGTGGGCATCACGCCGGCGCGGCGCCTGCTGCTCGAGGCGGTCTACGCCTACCTGACGCTGAAGAACGGCGTGCCGATCGGCTACGTGCTGACTTCGGGCTTCTTCAAGAGCTCCGAGGTCGCCTACAACGTGTTCGACACGTGGCGCGGCGGGGAGGCCGCGCACGTCTACGCGTGCGCGCTGCGGGTGACGAAGCACCTGTTCGCGGCCGACACCTTCACCGTCTATCCGTACCATCTCGGCGGCTACGGCAACGAAGAGGGGCTGCGGTCGGGCGCGGGGTCGTTCTACCAGAAGCTCGGGTTCCGGGCCCGCGAGCCGGCCGTGCTCGCGACCATGGAGCAGGAGCTCCGCAAGATCTCGAAGCGGCCGTCGTATCGCACGCCCGTCTCGACGCTCGCCGAGCTGGCGCAGCACAACGTCTACTTCTCGACGGGCCGTGCACGCGACGACGGCGTCGGCGTGTTCCCGCTGAGCGAGATCGGACTCGCGGTGGCCGACTACCTGGCCGCGCGCTTCGGCGCCGACCGCGAACGCGGCGAACGCGTGTGTGCCGACGAGGCGGCGCGGCTGTGCGGCGCCGGACGGTGGCGTTCCTGGCCCGGCGACGAGCAGCGGTGGTGGCTGCGGTGGGCGCCGTTGATCCGCGTGCTGCCCGGCGTCGAGCGGTGGCCGGCGGCTGCCCGGCGGTCGCTGGTCGCGGTGGTGCGGGCCAAGGGCGGCCGACGCGAGACGGACTACGTGCGCCGCCTCGACCGGCACCTGCGGCTGCGCGCCGCGCTGCGCGCGCTCGCCGCGGCGGAGCGCTGACGCGGCGGCGCGCCCGAAGACGCTGAGCCGCAAGCACGCCCGCGCCGTCGGCTGCGCGCTTGTGCGGCGGCGGCGCTCGCCCTTCGATGCCTCGGATGACGTCGGACTTCTACTGCGACGAGGTGCTCAGCGGGCGCACCCCCGTGCGCGTCGTCGCGGAGACGCCGGACGTGCTCGCCTACCACCACACGCGGCCGTTCTGGCCGGTGCACGTCGTCGTGATCCCGAAGCGGCACGTGCCGTCCCTGACCGATCTCGGGGACGCCGGCCCGGCGCTGCTGCACGCGCTGCTCGCGGTCGTGCGCGACGTCGCCGCCGACGTCGAGCGCGAGCACGGCGCGGCGCGCGTCCTGACCAACCTCGGTCGCTATCAGGACAGCAAGCACCTGCACTTCCACGTGAACTCCGGCGAGCCGCTGCGATGACCAGGACGACGCCTCCGAGCGACACCGAGCTGCGCGCAGCCGTGCAGCGCTTCCTCATCCCGGGCACCCTGGACGACGTCCGGCCGCTGCGGCGGGGACACATCCACGACACCTTCGTCTCGACGTGGAACGACGGCGGGGTCGCGCGGCGCTATCTGCACCAGCGCATGAACGACAAGGTGTTCCAGGACATCCCGGCGGTCATGCACAACATCGAGACCGTCAGCCGGCACCTGCGCCGCAAGATGTCCGGCGCGCGCACGCTCGACGGGTTCCAGGTGCTCGACCTCGTGCCCACGCGCGAGAAGCGCTCGTACCTGGTGACCGACGCCGGGCCGTGGCGCACCTACAACTTCATCGAGGACACGGAGAGCCGCGACCACTGCCAGACGCCGGAGCAGGCCTACGAGGCGGCGCGCGCCTTCGGCTGGTTCCAGGCGCAGCTCGCGGACCTCGACGCCGAGTGGTTGCGCGAGACCCTGCCGCGCTTCTTCAGCACGCCGCACCGCCTGCAGCAGTTCGAGGACGCGCTCGCCGAGGATCCGCTCAACCGCGCCGAGGCCTGCATGCGCGAGGTCCGGTTCGCGCAGACCCGCCGCGAGACGGCGTTCGTCGTCGACCGGCTGCTGCAGAGCGGCGAGATCCCGGTGCGCACCGTGCACGGGGACACCAAGCTCAACAACGTGCTGTTCTGCTGCCGTTCGGGCCGCGCACGCTGCATCGTCGACCTCGACACCTGCATGCCCGGCTACGCGCTGTACGACTTCGGCGACCTCGTGCGCTTCACGGCCGCGACCAGCGACGAGGACGAACGGGACCTCGGCCGCGTCGGCACGGACATGACGCTCTACCGCGCGCTCGTCGCCGGCTACCTCGACGGCACGCGCGGCGCGCTGTCCCGCACCGAGGTCGAGCTGATGCCGTTCGCGGCGCGGCTGGTGACCTACACGATCGGGCTGCGCTTCCTCACCGACCACCTCGCAGGCGACGTGTACTTCAAGGTGCATCGGGACGGCCACAACCTCGACCGCGCCCGGGTGCAGTTCGCGATGGTCGAGCGCATGGAGGAGATGGCCGACGAGATGGCGGTGAAGATCGGCTGACGGGGTCAGTCGAAGCGCAGCTCGACGTCGACGAGCGCGCCGAAGAGCCACGCGCCGTCGGCGTTGTCGAGCGTCTGGGCCGCGCTTGCCGGGAGTTCGCACGATGTTGAGCCTGCTGAGCCCCTATTCCGAACGCTTCCCGAAACTGGGACGCCGTGAAATGCTCCGCGTCGGCGGGCTGGGCCTCGGGGCGCTCGGTCTTCCCGATCTGCTTCAGCGATCGACTCTCGCCGGCACGAACGAGGGCGAAAAGAAGCACGGTCCAGGTTTCGGACGGGCGAAGAACTGCATCATCCTTTACTTGTCGGGCGCGAATCCGCAGCACGACATGTTCGACCCGAAACCGGAGACGCCGCCGGAGATTCGCGGCGAATTCTCGACGATTCCGACCGCCGTTCCGAACATCCGATTCGGAGCGCACAATCCGCTCGCGGCCAAACTGATGGAC
>CALKYL010000147.1 GCA_938003515.1 uncultured bacterium | reverse complement strand
CCCGACGATCCGGCGGCGCCGCCCGGCGCTGACGCGTCGACGATGTCGGCGATGCGCACCGCGTCCGCCGGGGCCGGGGATCCGCGGAGTCCGGCCGACGCGGGGCCGATCGACGGGCCGAAGCGAGAGTCGCCGTCGCCGCCCGCTGCCCGGGCGCTCGCGCTGCGCGGCCAGCTTGTCGGGCTCGTCGAGGACGTTCCGTGGCGCGCGCCGATCCGCATCGACGTCACCGGCAGGGTCGACGGCGCCTGGCGACGTCACGAGGCGCACGTCGCGGCGGCGCCGGACGGCAGCTTCGCGATCGACGTGCCGGCGTGGGCCGACGCGGCGGCGCGCTTCGAGCTCGAGGTGCGCGCGTACGAGGACGAGCACTACGCGGCCGGCTTTGCCGAGTTCGACGCCGCGGTGCTCGCGTCGACCGGGCCGCTCGAGGTGCCGGTGCAGGTCGTCGCGACGGCGCTCGGCCGCGTCGTCGACGACGCAGGCGACCCGGTGCCGGCCGCGCGCGTGTGTGCATACCGCCTCGCCGACGGGCTGCCCGAAGGCCCGGTGCTCGGCAGCACCAACGCCGCGGCCGACGGCAGCTACGTGCTGCGCGTCGCCGCGGCCGGCCCGCTCGCGCTGCTCGCGGTGCCGATGCGCGAGGCGAGCATCAGCGGCAACCGCCTGACGATGCAGAACGGCGCCATCGCCGACTGCAACGCGCCGCGCTTCGACCTGCTGCCGAGGATCGTCGCGACCGAGGCGCGCTTCGCCGCCCGCGTCGACGTGCCCGAGCACCGGTTGCCCGTACCGGCGATCGTGCGCGCCGAGGTGGTCTGTCCGCCCGGCGTGTACCACGACGCCGTCGAGGTGCGCGCGTTCGTGCTCGACGTGCGCGTCGAGGTCGACGTGCACCAGAACCTGCGCGTCGCGGTCTGGGACTTCGACCGCTGCGCCGTGCACTACGCCTCGGCGGACCTGCGCGACGGCTTCGTCGACCACGCGCTGCCCGCGGGCACGCGCGTGCGGCTGTGGCCGGTGCTCGAGGGCGTGCGCGCGCTGCAGCTCGCGGAGCAGCCGGGCACCGTCGCGACGGCGCCGGCCGACGTCGTGCTGCCGCTGCGCGGCACGGTTCGCACGCTCGAAGTCACCGGCGCGGGGCAACCGGTCGTCGAGGCGCACGTGTGGTCGACGGGCAACGGCCGTCGCTCGGTCGTCTGGACCGACGGCGCCGGCACCTGCACGGTGCTGCTCGGCGACGGGTCGAACGAGGCGCTCGTCGACGCCGCCGGCTACGAGCCCCAGCGCGTCGCGTTCGGGCCCGGGTCGCAGGCGCCGGAGCCGCTGCGGGTCGCGCTGACGACGCCGCGGCCGACGGCGATGCTCGAGCTCGAGCTGCCCGGGGCGCACCGCGTGCGGCAGATCACGCTCGCGCGGCGCACCCCCGGCGGCGACGTCTGGCACACGGCGGAGCTGATCCGCAAGGACGACGACGGCCCGTTCCGTTCCCGTGTGCCGGTCGGGCGGCACGAGCTCTCGCTGCGTCCGCCGGGGCACGCGGCGCGCGAGGACGCGTTCGTGATCGAAGCGGTGCGCACGGTCGACGTGCCGGTCGAGGGCGTGCGCATCGACTGGCCGGTCGTGCACGGTGGGCGCTGCCGGGTCGAAGCGAGCGACGCGCGCGGCCCGCGCACGGACTGGCGGGCGGCGCTCTTCCGACACGGCGAGCGGGTCGCGACGTTCTCGGCGGAGCGGGGCGCAACCGGCGGGGCGTCGCCGAACGTGCCGGCGGGCGCGTACGAACTCGAGCTGTCGTTCGACGCCGGCGCGCGCCGGCGCGAGTTCGTGCAGGTCGCGGCGTGCGAGGAGGTGCTCGTGCGGGTGCGGCCGTGATTCTCGCGTGCGGGTCTGGCGGTCCGTGGCAGGGCCGCTACGAACACCGCATGCGCGCGCCCGTCGTCCCGTCCTCGCTGCTGCCGCTGTTCGCCGCCGTGGTCTCGGCCCAGACGCCGATCCGCTGGCTCGACCTCGACGGCGACGTCGCGCGCCAGGTCACCGTGCGGCGCGACGGCCGCACCTACCTCGGGCACCCGACCACCGTGCTGCTGCCGGACGGCGCGACGATCCTGTGCGTGCACCCGGAAGGACACGGCCGCGGCCCGATCGCGCTGCAGAAGAGCGCCGACGGCGGCCGCACCTGGAGCGCGCCGCTGCCGGTGCCCGCGAGCTGGGCGACGAGCAAGGAGACTCCGACGATCCACCGCCTCGTCGATCCGAAGGACGGCACCGCGCGGCTCGTGCTGTTCTCCGGCCTGTTCCCGATCCGCAGCAGCGTCTCGGCCGATGACGGCGCCACGTGGACCGAGCTCGCGCCGATCGGGCCCGAAGGCGCGCCGTTCGGCGGCATCGTCGCGATGGCCAGCGTCGTGCGGCTCGCGAACGGCGACTACGCCGCGTTCTTCCACGACGACGGCCGCTTCTTCCGTGACGGCGGCCAGCGCACGCGCTTCACGGTCTACCAGACGCGCTCCGGCGACGGCGGTCTGACGTGGGGCGAGCCTACGGTCGTCTGGTCCGGCGACGACATGGACCTGTGCGAGCCCGGCGTCGTGCGTTCGCCCGACGGCGCGAGGCTCGCGATGCTGCTGCGGGAGAACCGCCGGCGGTACGAGAGCCAGGTGATGTTCTCCGACGACGAGGCCGACACCTGGTCGGCGCCGCGGCCGCTGCCGCGGGCGCTGACCGGCGACCGCCACGTCGGCGCGTACGGACCGGACGGGCGGCTCTTGCTCTCGTTCCGCGACATGGCGCGCGGCAGCCCGACGCGCGGCCACTGGGTTGCGTGGGTCGGCACCTTCGACGACCTCGTCGCCGGCCGCGAGGGGCAGTATCGCGTGCGGCTGTCGCGCAACTGGCGCGGCACCGACTGCGCGTATCCGGGCGTCGAGGTGCTGCCCGACGGCACGTTCGTGCTGACCACCTACGGCCACTGGGAGCCGGGGGCGCGGCCGTTCGTGCGCTCGGTGCGGCTGCGCCTGGCGGAGCTCGACGAACGCGCGCAGGGGCCCAGCCCGGTGTTCACGCGCGAGCCCCACACCGTGCACCCGACGCCGCGGCCCGACGGCTGGTGGAGCGAGCGCGTCGCCAAGGACCTGGAGCTCGCGCGCGCCGGCGGCGTGCGGCTGGTCATGCCCGGCGGCTCGATCACGCAGAGCTGGGGCGGCGGCGGCAAGGAGGTCTGGCAGGACGTCTGGGTGCCGCGCGGCGCGTGCAACGCCGGCGTGTCCGGCGACCGCACGCAGCACGTGCTGTGGCGGCTCGACCACGGCCTGCTCGACGCGCTCGCGGCCGCGAACAACGACGTGCGCTGCGTCGTCGTCATGATCGGCACCAACAACAGCAACGGCAGCGACTGCACCGCCGAGGAGATCGCGGCCGGCGTCGAGGCCGTCGTGCGCCGGCTGCGGCGCGGGCTGCCGGACGCGAACGTGCTGCTGCTCGCGATCTTCCCGCGCGGCGCGAAACCCGACGCGCAGCGCGAGAAGAACGCGCGCGCCAGCGCGCTCGCGGCGGCGGCGTTCGCCGGCGACCCGAAGGTCGTCTGCCGCGACATCGGCGCGCGCTTCCTCGGAGCCGACGGCACGCTCGACAAGGCCGTGATGCCGGACCTGCTGCACCTGTCGCCGGCCGCCTACCGGACCTGGGCCGACGCGATCGTCGCCGACGTCGACGCGCTGCTGCGTTGAGCGGCGTCGAGCGCGCCCGCCCGGCGGCGGGCGCCGTGCGTCACATGATGCGGTACTCGATCGCGTGCAGCTTGCCGCCGTGCACGTACTCGACGAGCAGCCGCCGCGGCCGGGGCCCCTGCACCTGCTGGCGCACGACCTGCAGCAGCTCCTGCGCGGTGCCGACGGCGGCGCCGTTGACGCCGGTGATCACCGCCTCGGCCGGGATCGCGAGCGGCGAGAGCGCGTCGGGCACGTGGCCGACGCGGAAGCCGCGGAACCACTGGCCGTCGTCCTTCTGGCCGCGGAACGGGTCGCCGATGCCCGAGTTCTCGAGCGCCTTCGTGCCGGCTGTGACGATCGCGTCGCGCTCCGGGCTCGGGTAGAGCTGCACGATCGTGTCGTTGAGGTTGCGGATCGGCGGGAACATGTGCCGGCCGGCGCGTTCGGCCCAGTCCAAGAGCGCGCCGACGTCGTCGGGCGGCGGGCCGAGGTCGTCGGGGCCGATGCCCTGCAGCAGCTCGACCGCCTCGGCGCGCGCCTGCGCGGAGCCGTCGATCAGGATCTGGTGCACGCGCGGCAGCGCGGGCTCGAGCCACAGCTCGGCGAGGTCGCGCCGCACGCGGAACACCTCCTTCAGGAACCACAGCGCCTGCGCCTGGTCGAGCGGGTCGTCCCGGTCCATCAGCTGGAAGAACGGCACCAGGCGCAGGCCGTGCAGGTGGTCCGAGTCGAGCGGCGCGCGCGTGATGCCCTGCGCCCGCGCCGTCGGCGAGCCCGGCTCGGGGATCGCCTGGCGCACGGCCTGCTGCTGCTCGGGCGACAGGTCGCCGAAGCGGCGCGCGAGATGCGCGCGCACGAACGGCACCGCACGGCGCAGCGCGGCCTCGCGCGTGCGGCGCTGCGGCTCGCCCGGGATGTGCGAGATCAGCTCGAGCACGTGGTTGACGTCGTCGACGTGGAACGCCGCGTAGAACGCGGTGTCGCGTTGGGCGCCGTCGCGGTGCAGCCGCATCATCTGGGCGAGCATGCCGGCGTCGAGGCCGAGCTCCTCGACGCGGGCGCGCGCGGCGCGCCACGACGGGTCGTCGACGACCTCGCGGCCCTCGTCGTCGTACGAGACCTTGTCGGGCAGGCGGCCCGCCAGGTTCTGCATCACCCGCAGGTGCCGGAACAGCTCGTCGGGCGGCGCATAGACGTCGGTCGGCTCGCGGAAGGGCGACAGGATGTCGCGCTCGGGGTAGGCCGGAGCCAGCGGTTCCTGGGCGGGAGCCGGCAGCGACACGGAGAGCGCGACGGCGAAGCGCACGGGGATGGGGACGGGCATGTTCGGGAGGCGACCCGGCGAGGGCCGCTGGAACGTAGTCACGCGGGACGGGGCACGTAACGCGGCGGGGGCAGCGGCCGGCGCCGGCGGGGGGGTCAGCCCCGCCACCAGACGAAGCCCACCTGCGCCAGACCGATCAGGACGCCGAGAACTCCGCCCAGCACGACGATCGCGCGCAGCTCGCGCGCGGCGACGTCGAGGATCAGCCGTTCGAGCCGGAGCACGGCGAAGCCGGCGACCTTCTCCTCGACGAGGCGCTGCACGTCGAGGCCCTCGGCGAGGCCCCGTTCGACCTCGTCGAGCACCGCCTGCTTGTGCTTCAGGATGCTGTCGGCGATCGAGCGCTTGATCTCGTCGATGCGCTCCTCCGTCAGGAACCCGCCGATCAGCGGCAGGCTGCGCAGCTCCTGGATCTTGGGCCCGAGCCCGCGGTCGAGCACCTTGCCGAGGATGCCGGCGAAGTCGAGCCGCTCGAGCGCGCGCACGACGTCCTCGTGCTCGACCAGGTGGTCGCCGACCACCTTGCCGATCGCCCGGGCCAGGTCCTGCTGGCGGCGCGGCACCAGGCCCTGTATCCGCAACCCGAGCAGCCGGAAGGGCTTGACGGGGCGGAAGATCATCTTCACCGCGAGCTGGTTGGTGCTCCAGCCGATCACGCCGCCGATCGCGGGGATCGTGATCCAGGTCCAGAGGTCGGGGGGGCCGGGCATCGGGGCGGGCAGTATGGCGAGCGGGCGCGGGCCGCTCAACGCCGCCGCGCTGTCGATTCCTCGGGCGATCGGGCGTCGAATGGGCAGGCTCGCCGGCACCCGGCGAAGGACCGAAGCCATGACCACCCGCCTCGACCGTCTGCTCTCTCCCGCCCTGCTGCTCGCCGCGCTGCCCATGGTCGTCCTGCCCGCCCAGGACGACATGGCCGCGGAGCCGGCCCCCGAGCTGCGCAGGCTCGCTCCGATGGTCGGCAACTGGGTCGGCAAGGGCACGATGTCCGAGCCCGGCGGCGTCGAGACCGCGTGGCGCGCGCACGGCAGCTACCGCTGGGCGCTCGGCGGCCACTTCGTCGAAGAGGACTTCCTGATCGAGTTCGAAGGCAGCCCGGCGCCGTTCGTGTTCCGCTCGTACGTCGGCTGGGACCGCGAACGCGAGCGCTACGTGGCCGCGATCGCCAACAGCGCCGGCCAGGTGCAGCTGGCGGAGCTGCAGATCCTGCCGGACGGCACGTTCCTGCAGCTGATGCTGCAGAACCAGGGCGGCATGCCCTACGCCGAGCGCAGCCGCGTGCGCATCGACGGCGACGCGATGACGATGCAGATCGACTTCCTGATGCCCGAGGGCGACTCGATGCGCGTCATCGACGGCGCGTTCGAGCGCCGCGGCGACGAGTTCCGCGGCGAGTTCGGCGCGAAGGGCTGGATGGGCGCGACGCCGAACGACGCGATGCAGCGCCTCGCCCGGATGTGCGGCACCTACGACCTCACGGGGCAGATGGCGATGATGCCGGGCGCGCCGATGACCGAGATCACCGGCACCGACTCGTTCCGCAGCGTCTGGGGCGGCAACGTCGTGCACGGCCGGACCGAAGGCCACGCCGCGGGGGCGCCCGAGGCCTACGAGTCCCACGCGTTCTGGGCCTGGGACGGCAAGCGCGACTGCATCCGGTGCGTCTCGCCGACAACATGGGCATGGTCGGCGAGATGGACCTGCACTGGGCCGAGGACGGCGCCCTGGTCAGCACCAGCGCCGGCACGATGATGGGCCAGCCGATGGCGCAGCGCTTCGTCATCGAGTTCGACGACGCCGGCGCGTGCAAGCGCGGCGTCGGCCACACGATCTTCGGCACGATGGCGCCGTTCGAGAGCTTCCGCGCGACCTACGCCAGGAAGGAGAAGTAGCGCCCGCGCATGCTGCGCTTCTCCCACGCGATCCAGGCCGTCGACTCGCACACCGCCGGCGAACCGACGCGCATCGTGACCGGCGGGCTGCCGGCGGTGCGCGGCGCGACGATGGCCGACAAGCGCGCCCGGCTGCAGCGCGAGCACGACCACCTGCGGCGCGCGCTGGTGCTCGAGCCGCGCGGCCACGACGCGATCGTGCTCGCCTACCTGCTGCCGCCGTGCC
>CALKYL010000146.1 GCA_938003515.1 uncultured bacterium | reverse complement strand
GGCCGCGGGCCTGGCGGCCGGCGCCGCGGGCGCGCCGCCGTGCGCGTCGCGCTGCTTCTGCACGTCGATCACGCTGCCGCACTTCTGGCACTTCGCCTGCGCCCCCTTGAAGGTCGGCGGCAGCTTGTACTTCGCCCCGCAGTTGTCGCAGGTGATCGGGATCACGGTCATGGTCGGGCTCCTGTCGCAGTCGGTCGATGGGGGCGTCAGCCCTTCTTGTCCTTGTCCGGGTCGTCGGCGAGCACGTCGCCCTTCTCGAAGAACTCGTCGAGGTTCTCGTGGTAGCGCCACCAGAACGCGAACCACTGGCGCACGCACGACCGGCGCCGTTCGGTGTCCTTGGCCGGATCGCCGCTCGACTCGGGCGGGTAATTCACGGCGTAGCCCGTCCACTGGTAGAGCGCGCGGTCGAGCAGCTTGAGCTGCTCGTGCTTGCCGATCACGTCGCCGTAGCACTCGTACATCGCGTTCAGCGCCCGCGGGACGGCCGCCTTCTTCTGGTCGTCGCTCTGCACGCGCAGCGTCGCCTGGTTGAACAGCCCGCCCGGCGCCGCCGGGTCGCTCGCGAAGCGCAGGATGTCGGCGACGACCTGGTCGGCGAGCGTGCGCAGCTCGGGCGTCGCGCCGTCCCAGTGCGGCAGCGGCGTCGGCTCGGACTCGGTGACCTTGCGCGTGCCGGCCGAGTCGGAGATCTCGACCACGTCGGGCCTCGCGATCTCCTCGTTGGGCTTGAAGGTGACCGTGCCCGGCCGCGGCTTCGCCGGGTTCCAGACCGGGTGCAGCCGGACCTCGAAGCCGCTGACCTTGATCTGCTCGCCGTCGGTCCGGAACGTCACGGCGATCTCGCCGCGCGTGTTGCGCTTGTAGTCGTCGTCGCCGGCCTTCGGCGTGACGAAGATCACGCCGCTGCCGGTCGCGGCGGTCATGTCGGCCTCGCCGCTCAACGCCGCGCTGTCGCACTGCATCGTGCGCAGGTAGCGCGTCGACTCGTGCTCCTGCAGCGCGCGGATCACCGTGGGAGCGTCGGCGCCGTCGACGCCGAGCTGCCGCGCGAGCGCCGGCAGGTCGCTGTGCGTCGCCAGCACGAGCTGGTTGTTGGACGCGATCGACTGCGCCCACTTGACGAGCTGGTCGGCGCGCGGGTGGGTGCCGGTCGTGAAGGCGGGCTCCTTCGGGGCGGCCGCCTGGCGGTCTTCGCGCGCGGGTTCACCGCCGCGGTTGCCCGACATGATCGCGAACAGGCCGATGATCGCGACCGCGGCGACGCCGAACGCGACGTAGACGCGGGTGTGGTCGGGCGCCTTCACGCGCTTGCCGGCGGTGGTCTTCGCGAAGAACACGCGGTGGCACTCGGTGCACTCGATCTTCGCGTCCAGCATGTCCTCGCCGACGCGGTAGGCGGCGCCGCACTGCGGACAGCTGACGTCGACCTTGCCGTCGCGGCGCGCCCGGGGTCCGCCGGCGCGGGCGCCGGCCGCGCCGGAGCGGCGGCGGCCGGAAGAGGAGGAGCGGGAAGCCGCGGAGTGCCGTCTGGCCACGGAAGAACCTGCCGGTCTGGGGTCGAGGGGGCTCGGGTCCCGCAACGTAAGGCGGGTCGCGTCGGGGTGTCAACGCCGGGGGCGTGCGCGGTCCCGCGCGCGCGGCGAGGGTCGCCGATCGGCCGCGATCGGTTACACCGGTGCGATGCGCTTCCGCATGCACTCGGAGATGACGCCGGCCGGCGACCAGCCGCAGGCGATCGACGCCCTCGCGCGCTGGATCGACGGCGGGGCGAAGGCGAGCACGCTGCTCGGCGTGACCGGGTCCGGCAAGACGTTCACGGTCGCGCGGCTCGTCGAACGGCTGCAGCGGCCGACCCTCGTGCTCGCGCCCAACAAGACGCTCGCCGCGCAGCTGTACGGCGAGTTCAAGTCGTTCTTCCCGCAGAACGCCGTCGAGTACTTCGTCAGCTACTACGACTACTACCAGCCCGAGGCGTACGTGCCGACGACCGACACGTACATCGAGAAGGACGCGCTGATCAACGAGGCGATCGAGCGCATGCGCAACTCGGCGACGCGCTCGCTGATGGAGCGCCGCGACGTGCTGATCGTCGCGTCGATCTCCTGCATCTACGGCCTCGGCTCGCCGGAGAACTACCGCGAGCTGTCGGTGCAGGTGCACAAGGGCCAGCGCGTCGACCGCGACGTGCTGCTGCGGCAGCTGACCGCGATCCAGTTCGTGCGCGACAACTACGACTTCCAGGCGGGCCGCTTCCGCGTGCGCGGCGACGTCGTCGAGGTCTACCCGTCGTACGAGGACGCGCGCGCGCTGCGCATCGAGATGTGGGGCGACGAGGTCGAGGCGGTCCTGGCGATCGATCCGCTGCGCGGCGAGGTGCTCGAGGAGCTCGACCGCGTGACGATCTACCCGACGACGCACTACGTCGCGACCGGCGACCAGACGATGCGGGCGTGCGAGGCGATCGAGCAGGAGCTCGAACAGCGGCTCGCCGAGCTCGAGGGCAGGAAGAAGCTGCTCGAGGCGCAGCGGCTCGGCCAGCGCACGCGCCACGACCTCGAGATGATGCGCGCGACCGGCATGTGCCAGGGCATCGAGAACTACAGCCGGCACTTCGACGGCCGCGCGCCGGGGCAGCCGCCGGCGACGCTGCTGCACTACTTCCCGGACGACTTCCTGATGGTCGTCGACGAGTCGCACGTCGCGATGCCCCAGGCCGGCGGCATGTATCGCGGCGACCGGGCGCGCAAGACGACGCTCGTCGAGCACGGCTTCCGGCTGCCGAGCGCGCTCGACAACCGGCCGCTCAAGTTCGAGGAGTTCGAGGGCCTCCTGCGGCAGGTGCTG
>CALKYL010000145.1 GCA_938003515.1 uncultured bacterium | reverse complement strand
TGCCGGTCGCGACCAAGGACAACCTGCTGGTCCAGGGCGAGGCGGCGACCGCGGGCAGCCGCGTGCTCGAGGGCTTCCGGGCGCCGTACACGGCGTCGGCGCTGCGCCGGCTGGAGGCCGCCGGCGCCGTGCTGCTCGGCCGGACCAACATGGACGAGTTCGGCATGGGCAGCACGACCGAGACCTCGTGCCACGGCCCGACGCGCAACCCCTACGGCCCCGACCTCGTGCCCGGCGGCAGCAGCGGCGGCAGCGCGGTCGCGGTGGCGGCCGGGCTGTGCACGCTGGCCGTCGGCAGCGACACGGGCGGCTCCGTGCGGCAGCCGGCGGCGCTGTGCGGCGTCACCGCCCTCAAGCCCACCTACGGCCGCGTCAGCCTCTACGGCCTGATCGCCTACGCGAGCTCGCTCGACTGCGTCGGAGCGATCGCGCGCACCGCGGAGGACCTCGCGCTGTGGCTCGACTGCGCGAGCGGCCGCGACCCGGCCGACGCGACCAGCCTGCAGGATCCGCTGCCCGCTTCGCCCGCGCTCGCCGGCGCGGCCGACCTGCGCGGCCTGCGCTGCGGCGTGCCCTGGGAGCTCAACGGACCGGGGGTCGACGACGACGTGCTCGCGGCGACCCGGGCCGCGGCCGACCAGCTGCGGGAGCTCGGCGCCGAGATCGTCGCGTGCTCGCTGCCGGCGGCGCAGCACGCGGTGCCGGCCTACTACCTGCTCGCGACCACCGAGGCGGCGTCGAACCTCGCGCGCTACGACGGGGTGCACTACGGCTGGCGGCGCAGCGGCGCCGCGACCTGCGCCGGCATGACGACCCAGACGCGCAGCGCCGGCTTCGGCGCCGAGGTCCAGCTCCGCGTCCTGCTCGGCACCTTCGCGTCGTCGTACGGCTACAGCGAGCGGTTCTACGAGCGCGCGCGCGTCGCGCGCGACGCCGTGCGGCGCGACTTCGCGCGCGCGTTCGCGGACTGCGACGTGCTGCTGAGCCCGACGTCGCCGACCGCGGCGTTCCGCTTCGGCGAGCACCGCGACGACCCGCTGGCGCGCTGCCTGTGGGACGCGCTGACCGTGCCCGCGAGCCTCGCCGGGCTGCCGGCGCTGTCGATGCCGTGCGGCGCGACCGCCGACGGCCGACCGATCGGCGCGCAGCTGGTGGCCGCCCCGGGTCGCGACGAGACCGTGCTCCGGGTCGCCCACGTCTTCCAGCAGCACACCGGCCACCACCTCGAGCGGCCCGACGTCGCGGAGCGCGGGCTGTGACCGGCTTCACGACCGTCATCGGCCTCGAGGTGCACGTGCAGCTCGCGACCGACAGCAAGCTGTTCTCGCCGGCCCCGGCGGCGGCCCTCGGCGAACCGAACTCGCGCGTGCACCCGATCGACGTCGGCCTGCCCGGCGTGCTGCCGCGGCCGAACCTGCGCGCGATCGAGCTCGCGACGCGCGCCGCGCTGGCGCTCGGCGCCGAGGTGCAGCCGCGCTCCGAATTCGCGCGCAAGCACTACTTCTATCCGGACCTGCCGAAGGGCTACCAGATCAGCCAGTTCGACCGGCCGCTCGCGCGCGGCGGCGTCGTGCCGCTCGGCGACGGGCGCACGTGCCGGCTGCACCGCCTGCACGTCGAGGAGGACGCCGGCAAGCTCAGCCACACCGCGGTCGGCACCCTCGTCGACCTCAACCGCGCCGGCGTGCCGCTGGTCGAGATCGTCAGCGAGCCGGACCTGCGCGCGCCCGCCGAGGCGCACGCCTTCCTGCACCACCTGCGCGAGATCCTGCGCTTCGCCGGCGTCAGCGACTGCGACATGGAGCTCGGCTCGATGCGCTGCGACGCCAACATCTCGCTGATGCCCGCCGGCAGCGACACCTTCGGCACCAAGGTCGAGCTCAAGAACCTCAACTCGCTGAAGATGGTGCAGCGCGCGCTCGAGTACGAGGAGCGGCGGCAGGCGGCCGTGCTGTCGGCCGGCGGCCGCATCGCGGCCGAGACCCGCGGCTGGCACGACGAGCTCGGCGAGTCGCGGCCGATGCGCAGCAAGGAGACGGCGCCGGACTACCGCTACCTGCCCGACCCCGACCTGCCGCCGCTCGTGCTCGACGAGGCGTTCGTCGCGACCCAGCGCGGGCACATCGGCGAGCTGCCCGCGGAGCGGCGGCAGCGCTACCGCGAAGCGCTCGGGCTCGGCGAGCAGGACGCCGCGGCGCTCGCCCAGGACCGGACCGTCGGCGACTGGTTCGAGCAGGTCGTCGCGGCCGGCGCCGACGCGAAGGCGGCGTGCAACTGGGTGATCGAGGACGTGCTGCCGGCGGCGCGCGAACGCCAGCTCGAACTCGCCCGCTTTCCCGTGCGGCCGGCCGCGCTCGCGGAGCTGCTCGCGCTGCTCGCCGACCGCACGCTGACGCAGACGACGGCACGCAAGGTGTTCTCGCACCTGCTGGAACACGACGTGCCGCCGCGGCAGGCGATCGCCGCCCTCGGCCTCGGCCGCATCGCCGACGCCACGACGCTCGCGCCGCTCGTCGGCGCGGCGATCGCCGCGCTGCCCGAGGCGGCCGCGGCCGTCGCCGCCGGCAAGGACAAGGCGCTAGACGCGCTCAAGGGCCACGTCATGCGCGCGACGCGCGGACGCGCCGACCCGCACGTGCTCGAAGCGCTGTTGCGCGCGTCGATCGGCGGCGGCGATTCCTGAGTTGGCGCGCACGGGACCGGCCGGGCGCTCGTAGCATCGCCACCCACGAATCCGTCGGCCCCCCGGTCCGACCCAGCCGAGACAATGTCCCGAATCGCCATCGCCATCCCCCTCCTCACCACCGCGCTGCTCGCCCAGGATCCGGCAGCGGACCTCTGGATGCAGGACTTCGCCGCGGCCAAGGCCAAGGCCAAGGCCGAGAAGAAGGACCTCCTGGTCGACTTCACCGGCTCCGACTGGTGCGGCTGGTGCATCCGCCTCGACGAGGAGGTGTTCTCGAAGGAGGCGTTCCGCACCGCGGCGCCGAAGTCGTTCGTGCTGGTCAAGCTCGACTACCCGCAGAACCAGGACCTCGTCACGCCCGAGATCAAGAAGCAGAACGACGCGCTGCAGGTCGAGTACTCGATCCAGGGCTTCCCGACGATCCTCTTGATGGACGACGCCGGCCGCGTCTACGCCCAGGCCGGCTACCAGGAGGGCGGACCGGAGCCGTACGTGACGATGCTCGACGAGTACCGCCAGCGCGGCGCGGACTTCCGGGCCGCGCTGACCGCGGTCGGCGACAAGCAGGGCGTGGAGCGCGCCGAGGCGCTCGACGCGTGCCTCGCCACGCTGCCCGACGAGGTCGCCTCGACCTACCACTTCGCCATCATGCAGGAGATCTGCCGGCTCGACGCCGACGGCGAAGCCGGACTCAAGGCGAAGTACGAAGCCAAGGTCGAGGAGATCGAGCTCGGCCGCCAGGCGAACCTCGCGGCGAAGGAGCTCAACGAACTGATCGCGGCCGACATGCGCGCCGGAGAGGGCGAGAAGGCGCTCGAGAAGCTCGACAAGGTCCTCGAGGCGCCGAAGAACACGATGCACCAGCAGATGGCGATGTTCTTCAAGGGCATGGTCACGATGGACACGAGCGGCGACGCGAAGGCGGCCGTGGCGGTGCTCGAGGCGGCGCAGAAGCTCGCGCCGGACTCGCCGGTCGGCCAGCAGATCGCGGCGATCCTGCCGCGCATCAAGCAGCAGATCCGCGACGACGGCGGCAAGTAGCCGCCGCGGGATCCGCGCCGAAGACGCCGGCCGCGCCTCCGACAGGGGGCGCGGCCGGCGCTGCGTACGGACCCGGGTTTTGTGGCCCGGAACGCGCCGCCGGGGGCCACCGGATGCGGCGGCGGCCGCGCCGCGTGCCGGTGCGATCCCACGCCGCAGCCCGTTGTGGCCGCGGTGCTTCGAACCGGAGCGCGGGGCTCGGGAGCGCTGCCGTCGGGCGTTCGGCGCGCATTGGCTTCACTCCGGAGGCTCGTCCGGTCGACGAGATCGGGTACCGCGGCCGATCCGGCCGCGCGACGTGAAGACGAGAACCCACCCGATGCAAGCGAGGCACAGGAGAGCCGCCAGGAAGGCGCTGCCGTAGCAGGCCGAACACCGACAGCTGCTCCCGACCACGTCACGAGTCGAACCCAAACCAGGAGAGGGGGAGCAGCAGATGGCGACACTCCTATGCATTCGGCCGCGCGGCAGCGCGACCATCGTCCTTGGCGCGGCGCTTGCCGGCCTCGGCACCCAGACCGCCTCGCCGGCCCAGGCGGCCCACCCGTTCGCGCCCGCGCGGACCGTGCCGGCCTTCAGCCTCTCGCCCACCGCCGCCTTCGCCGACGTCAACCGCGACGGCAGCATGGACGCCATCGTGCCCGGCGTGTTCTTCGGCACGACCGTGACGACCCTCGACGAACACGGCAACTCGCTCGCCGCGAACGGCCCCGGGCCGCTGCTGGGTCCGGTGCCGCGCGCGCCGACCTGGCCGAACGCGATCGCCATGGCCGCGGGCAGGCTCGACGGCGACGCGCTCGAGGACCTGATCGTCGTCGCCGGCTCCGGCTCGGTGCACTTCCTCCGGAACCTCGGCAACACCGGGCTGCTCGGCAGCCGCTTCGCCGCCGACGTCGTCATCGACGCGTTCTTCAACCTGTTCCCGATCAGCCCGCCGTTCCTGCACTACTCGTTCCCGGTCGCCCGGGTCGTCGACCTCGACCTCGACGGACACCAGGACGTGCTGATCGCCGGCGGTCCGCACGATCGCTGGGGCGCCGCGACGCTGCCCGGCTTCATCGGCTACTACCGCGGCGACGGCGCCCGCCCCGTCGAGGTCTCCCGCGCGCGCATGCCCGGCAGCGGCGCCGACGTCGAGATCGCCGACCTCGACAACGACGGCAGTCCCGACGGCCTGGTCGCGCTGGTCGAGAACGGCGCGATGGGCGGCTTCTCGAACGACCTCGTGCACCTGGTCGTGCAGCAGGGCGCGCTGTCGATCGTCGGCTACCCGCAGAACGTCGGCCCCGGCCGGCTCGTCGCCCTCGAGATCGCCGACGTGATCGGCGACGCCAACAACGACTACATCGTCGCGCAGGTGTCGGCCGGCGGCGGCAGCGTCGCGAGCCAGATCTACTTCTTCGCCGGCGACGGCCAGGGCCAGGTCAGCAGCAGCGTCTGGGGCACGTTCGCGCTGCCGGCGAACCTGACCGGCCTCGGCGACTTCGTGTCGTCGATCCAGGTGGCGGACTTCGACCGCGACTCCCATCCCGACATCGCCGTGCTGCGCGGCTTCGTGCTGTCGTCGTCGGGCTCGCCGCCGACCGCGACCTTCGCCAACGCCGAGGTGCTCGTCGCCATGGGCCCGAACCTCGCGCTGGCGCCGTTCGAGCGGATCCCGCTGCCCGGCTACGCGATGTGGTCCTCCACCTTCCTCGGGCAGTTCGCGATGCTGCCGGTGACCGCCCAGCCGGACGGCCTGCGCGCGATCGACCTCGGCCGCGACGGCAGCCTCGACTTCGCGATCGCCGGTCTGCGCCCGCTGACCGCCGCCAGCGCCCCGGTGATGGCGACGCTGCGCAACACGACCCCGGCCGCGGCCGGCGAAGCCAGCTTCGAGAAGGTCGGCAGCCCGACCGGCTGCCTGCCGTCCCGGCCCGCGCGCATCGGCTTCGACGGCGGTCGGCCGGTGCTCGGCAACGCGGACTTCGCCTGCACGATCCAGAACGTGCAGGACGGCGCGATCGTCGGCCTGATGTGGGGCTCGTATCCGACGGCGAGCCTGTTCCAGTCGTTCGGCTTCCACTTCCACTTCGCGCCCGAACTCTTCGGCTACGCGGCGGTCGCCACCGGCACCGGCGCCACCGACGGCTTCTACAGCTACCCGCTGCCGATCCCGCCGCTGCCGGCGCTGCTCGGCGACGCCGGCTGCTTCCAGTACAACTACTGGGATCCTGTCGTCGGCGCGTTCGGCGGCACGCAGGCGACCCGCGTCTGCATCGGCAACTGACCGCCGCGCCTGCTACGCTCCGACGCATGACCGACGTCGCACGGCGCGTGCGCTTCGTCGTCGCCGGCCGCGTGCAGGGCGTGGGCTTCCGCGCCTTCACCCGCCGCGCGGCCGACGACCTCGGGCTCGGCGGCTTCGTGCGGAACCGCGAGGACGGCTGGGTCGAGGGCGAGGCCGAGGGCCCGCCGCCGCAGGTGGCGGAGTTCCTCCTGCGGCTCGCGCAGGGCCCCGCGTTCGCGTCGGTCTCGCGCGTCGACACCGACGAGCTGCCGCCGACCGGCTCCGGACGCGGCTTCGACGTGCGGCGCTGAGTTCTGCGCAGCTCAGCGGACCGCGCGAAAACCGAGCAGCTCGATCTCGGGCGCGAGGTAGCCCTCCCGCACCGGCTCCTCGCGGCACAGGTCCGTCGAGAGGTACTTCTTGTTGCTGTCGCAGAACACCGTGACGACCGCGAGGTCGTCGCCGCCGTCGTCGGCGAGCTGCTCGGCGAGTTGCGCGGCGCCGAGGAAGTTGGCGCCGGAGCTGATGCCGACCGCGAGGCCGAGGTGCCGCGCCAGCGCCTGGGCCATCAGGATCGCGTCGCCGTCGAACACGTCGACGATCTCGTCGAGCCAGTCGTGGTCGACGACGGCCGGCACGACCTCGCGCGCGCTGCCCTGGCTGCGGTGCGCGCCGACCCGGCGTCCGGTGCGCAGCGTCGGCGAGTTGGCGGGCTCGAGCGGGTGCACGCGCACGTGCGGGAACGCGCTGCGCAGCGCGCGGCCGACGCCCATGACCGTGCCGCCGGTGCCGACGCCCGCGACGAACGCGCCCGGCCGCCGCCCGTAGGCCTCGAGCTGCAGCAGGATCTCCGGCCCGGTCGCGGCCGCGTGCGCGCGCACGTTGGCCTGGTTCTCGAACTGACGCGGCAGGAACACGTCGTCGCGTTCGTCGGCGCAGCGCTCGGCGCGCTGCACGCTGCCGACGAAGCCGCCGTCCGCCTTCGAGACCGGCACGATCTCGGCGCCGAAGCTCGCGATCAGCTGGCGCCGCTCCTGGCTCATCCAGTCCGGCATGAAGACGCGCACCGGGTGGCCGAGCGCCGCGCCGAGCGCCGCGAACGCGATGCCGGTGTTGCCGCTCGACGCCTCGACGATCGTGTCGCCCGGCTTCAGGTGGCCGCTGGCGTAGGCCTCGGCGAGGATGTGGCACGCCATGCGATCCTTGACCGAGCCGGTCATGTTCAGCGACTCGTACTTCGCGAACACCCGCCGTTCGCGGCCGCGCAGGCGGTAGTCGACCTGCAGGAGCGGCGTGTGGCCGACCAGCTGCCGGATCGCCGCGATCGTGCGGCAGCCGGGCGCGACCGACGTGTGCAGGGTCATCGCAAGAGCGGACCCGAGCCGGCCACCCTGCGCGCCCGCCGATGTGCGTAGCGGCCGCCGACGCTTGCGCGCCCGCCGGCCCCGAGTAGCTTGCAGCATCCGCCGCATGCCGACGCCGCACGACAACGCCCCCACCCGAGGCCAGGCCGGCGACCGCGGCGCCTCGACCGGCTGGGACGTGCTCGTCGTCGGCGCGGGTCCGGCCGGCGGCACCGCCGCGGCCCTGCTCGCCCGACAGGGCCTGCGCGTGCTCGTGCTCGAGAAGGACGCGTTCCCGCGCGAACGCATCGGCGAATCGCTGCTGCCGGTCCTGATGCCGGTGCTCGACCGCCTCGGCCTCGAGCCCCGGCCCGACACCTACGTCTACAAGCGCGGCGCGCGCTTCGTCGAGGAGGCGAGCGGCCGCGAGCAGGCGTTCTTCTTCTCGGAGGCGCAGCCCGGCGCCAGCAACCACGCCTGGCACGTCGAGCGCTCCCGCTTCGACCTGCAGCTGCGCGACCGCGCCCGCGCCCTCGGCGCCGACGTGCGGCACGGCGAGACGGTCGTCGACGCCGGCGCCGACCGGGACCGCGCGTGGGTCGAGACGCGCAGCGGCCGCTTCGAAGGCCGCTACCTGATCGACGCGTCCGGCCAGTCCCGGCTGCTCGCGCGCCGCCTCGACGCGGTGGAGCCGTACGATCGCTTCGGCCACTGCGCCGTCTACACGCACTTCCGGGACGCCCGCACCGAGGAGCTCGGGCCGGACTACGACATCCGCATCATGCTCCGCGACGACGGCTGGGGCTGGATCATCCCGCTGCCCGAACGCCGCCTGAGCATCGGCGTCGTCGCGAACCGCAAGCTGACCCGGCAGGACCTCGACCGGGGGCTCCTCCGCGGCCCGCTGGCGAGCCGGCTGACGAGCGGCGCCGAGCGGCTCGCGACCCACGTCACCGGCAGCTTCAGCTTCACGAGCCGGCAGCCGGCCGGGCCGCGCTTCTGCGCGACCGGCGACGCGGCGTGCTTCCTCGACCCGGTGTTCAGCTCCGGCGTCGCGCTGGCGCTCGTCGGCAGCGCCGGTCTCGTCGACGTGCTCGCGCCGGCACTCGCGCACGGCCGCGAAGCCGCGCCCGGGCTGCTCGACGAGCACCGCCGCGGCATGCAGCGCGCCTACGGCACGTTCGCGGCGCTGATCGAGCGCTTCTACCACTCGAAGTTCGCCGAGTCCTACTTCCTCGGCGGCGACCTCGGCGACGACCTGCGCCGCGGGGTCATCGGCGTGCTCGCCGGCGACGTCTGGCGCCACGACAACCCGTTCCAGGACATGCTGCTGTCCGCGCGGCGGCGCGCGGCGCCTGCGCCGAACTGACCGCCCCGCTCCCCCCGTGCACGAGAACCCGACGCCCAGGTCCGCCCGCCCGCTGCTGGTCACCGGCTACGGCATGCTCAGCGCGCTCGGCACGACCCGCCGAGCCCACCTCGACGCGCTCGCGGCCGGCCGCCCCGGGCTCGGCCCGTCGCCGATCCCGCTCGAGTTCGAGACGGCCGTCGGCGCGGTGCCCGGCGAGCTGCCGGAGCTGCCGCCGGCGCTCGGCCCGTGGTCGACGCGACTGGCGCGCATGTCGCTCGCGCTCGTCGAGCAGCTCGACGAACCGCTGCGGCGCGCGCGCGAGCGCTGGCGCCCCGAGCGCATCGCCGTGCTGCTCGGCACCAGCACCGCCGGCGCCGAGACCACCGAGGTCGCGTACAAGGAGTTCCTCGAGACCGGCCGCTTCCCGCGCGCCTACGACTTCCAGCGGCAGCACACGTTCGGCGCCGTGCTGCACGTCGTGCGCGAGCTGACCGGCGCACGGGGCCCGTCCTGGATGGCGTCGACGGCGTGCACGTCGAGCGGCAAGACCTTCGCCACGGCCCAGCGGCTGATGGCGGCCGGCGTCATCGACGCCGCGATCGTCGGCGGACTCGACACGCTGTGCACGATGACGCTGACCGGCTTCCACGCGCTGCAGGCGCTCGACAAGGCGCCCTGCCGGCCGTTCCGCGAGTCGCG
>CALKYL010000144.1 GCA_938003515.1 uncultured bacterium | reverse complement strand
CCGCCGGTCGCGCGCTCCCACAACACGCCGAGGTCGGCGAGCTCGACGAGGCCGTGCTCGCCGTAGGTGAAGCGGCTCTCGTGGATCACGAGCCCGGCGTCGCACTCGCCGCGCAGGACCGCGGGCATCACCTCGTCGAAGCGCATCGGCACGACCTCGCGCGGTGCCGGCAGGAGGCTCGACGCGAGCAGGAACGCGGTCGTGTAGAGGCCCGGGATCGCGAGGCGGGCGCGGCCGAGCTCGGCCGGGTCGCGGAGCGCCGCGTCCTTGCGCGCGACCAGGAGCGGCCCGCAGCCGAAGCCGAGCGCGGCCCCGCTCGCGAGCACCGCGTAGCGGTCGAGGCAGCGCGCGAGCGCGGGCAGGCTCAGCTTGGTGACCGGCAAGGCATCGCGGCCGAGCACGGCGCGTTCGTTGAGCGCCTCGATGTCGGCCAGGACCGGCTCGAGGCGCACCGGCTCGGAGGGCGCCGGCTCGGAGGACGCCGGCTCGAAAGACACCGGCGCGCTCCCGGCCCCGGCGTCGACGGCGCCGTGCACGGCGGCCCAGAACGCGAACGTGTCGTTCGGGCACGGCGAGAAGCCGAAGCGCAGCGGCGGCGAAGGCACGGCCGCAAGCTAAGCCGCGCCGGCCGCAGCTCCAACCGCGCGGCTCAGACGCCGGCGCCCGACAGGCAGCGGCGCCAGGCGACGGGCGGCCGGTTCATCACCACGTAGACGCCCGCGGCGAGGTAGCGCACCGGGGAGCCGATCGCGACCACGCCGCCGGCGGCGGTCAGGCACAGCTGCTCGAGCCCGAACTCGACCGGGCCGGTCACGAACGTGCCGTCGGGCAGATAGAACGCGGTGATGCCGAAGCCGGTGACGAGTTCGACCCAGACCGCGCGGAACGAAGGGCCGGTGGCCGGCGGGTCGATCGCGAGCCCGGGCGGCAGCGGGAACAGCGGCCCGGCCGGCCCGCCGGCCGCGTAGAGGCGGTCGCCGTTCTGGGTCGGCACGACGAAGTCGACGGCGCCGCCGAAGCCGCTGCCGATCGCGGGAGCCGCGACCAGGTCCTGGTGCAGCACGGTCTGCGCCCCGCTCGAAGGGTCGACGCGCCGCAACGCGAGCGCGCCCGGGAGCTGCTCGACCGCGAGCAGCTCGCCGCCGCGGCGCACGCCGCCGACCGGATCGATGGTGCCCTCGGGGAACGGCGGCTGCAGCGCGCCGGTGCCGCTCAGGTTGACGACCGTGCCGCCGGCGGCGCCGAGCCGCGCGCGGAACCAGTCCATGCGGTTCGGGTCGCCGACCGCGACCGTCAGCGCGTCGCCGACGAAGAACGGCAGCACGTGCACGCCGATGTACGGCTGGAAGATCGGGTCGTCGGTCACGTGCAGCGACGGCAGCGCGCCCGTCGTGTCGAGCACGTACAGCTCGTCGCGCACGTCGGAGTCGACGTAGAACAGCCGCGTGCCGTCGGCGTTGAGCAGCAACGCCGGCTCGCCCGCACCTTCGGGCAGGTAGCCGGGGTCCTCGTACTTGCCCGGCGGCGGCGGCAGCACCGTCGCGCCGCCGACGAGCCCGGCGGTCCACAGGCGCTGCTGCTGCTGCGGTCCGTAGAGGTAGACGACGCGCGAGCCGTCCCGCGCCATCGCCATCTCGTCCTTCAGGATCGCGCCGGCCTGCGGCGGCGGCGACACGTCGACGGGCGCGGCGTTGTCGCCGAGCCCGCAGCGGAACACCTGCTGGAACTCCGACTGGAACCAGACGACCTGGCTGCCGACGAGCACCGACGGGGCCTCGAGCGTGACGCCGGCCAGCACGCGCCGCGCCGGACCGCCGGTGCTCGCGTAGCTGCCGCCGTCGAGCCGCACGATCCACAGCCCGCCGAACAGCTCCGGCACCGCGAGGTGGCCGCCGTCGGGCGCGACGCCGATGCGGTCCTCGAACGGGTCGTTGGCGCCGAGCAGCCCGGGGCGCTCGAGCACGACGCGCGGGGTGCGGTCGGCCGCGACGTGCAGGAAGCCCCAGTGCGCGCCGCCGCCGCGGCGGTAGCGCAGCACCCGGCCGCCGTCGGGCAGCTCGACGCGCGACAGGCCGTTCCGCACGACGCGGCGGCTCCGGGTCGTGTCGCTCTCCTGGCCGAGGTAGCGGCCGGCGATCTCGACCGGCAGGAACGCGACGTCCTGCAGCACGACGGTCGCCGCGCCGTTCGGGTCGCTCTCGGCCAGCGCGAGCACCGTCGCCGAGGCGGCGGTGCCCTCGGCGAGGGTGATCGTCTGGGCGGTCAGCAGAGCCGGGCCGGCCAACAGGCACGTCGCGAGGGTGCGGAGCATCGGGGGCCTCCAAGGGTAACGCGGTCGGGGGCGACGGGGGCGCCCCGCCCGGATCAGGGCTCGATCTCCTTGTGGTCGACGTTGCTGAACGTCCAGCCGGACGCGTTGCCGACCAGCGCCTGGCTCGTGACCTGGAGGCCGACCAGCGACGGCACGTTCGGCGTCGTGAACGTCGTCTGGAACACCCCGGGCGGGCTCGTGATGCCGCCCGTCAGCAGGTGCGGCGCGAAGCCGAGCAGCCACACGCCGCCGAAGCCCGGCACCGGCGTGAACCCGGTGTTGCTCGTCCAGTCCATGAAGAGGAAGGCCGCCGAACCGGCCGGCGCGAACACCTCCCAGGTCCTGGTTTCGCCGAGGCGCAGGTTGCCCATGTCCATGACCTTGGTGGTCGGCGTCGCGGCGTCGACGCGCAGCACCGGGGCCGCGGCCGTGCCGACGTTGACGACCTGCAGCATCGCCTGCTGGCCGACCCAGGCGTTCAGGTTCAGCGCAGTGCTGACGAGCGGCAGGTTCGTGCCGTCGAGGAAGAACTGGTTCTGCGTGCCCTGCACGTCCTCGACCTTGCCGTTGAAGGTGTGGGTCTGGGCGAGGGCCAGAGCGGAGAACAGGAGCGAACTGCAGGCGAGCGGAAGGAAGCGCATCGGGATGCCTCGTGGGTCTCGGGTTGGGGGGAACGACCCACCCGTAGGCAACCGCCGTGCCCGCCGGACGCGGGCGGCGCGGGCGCCCGGAATCCCGACGGACGCCGAGGCCCCGTGTGCGGAAGCCGGACGCGCCGACCCGGCCGGCGGGCGCCGGGCCTCCGGGGCCGCCCGGGT
Organism: uncultured bacterium; assembly: GCA_938003515.1. The sequence goes on along the minus strand of CALKYL010000144.1, from coordinate 3 downwards.
CAG
>CALKYL010000143.1 GCA_938003515.1 uncultured bacterium | reverse complement strand
GCGCCGACTGCGACTCCGAGCGCTGCTCGCTCGCGCTGGTCGCGTTCGACCGCGTGTTCGGCGAGGGCGAGGCGGCCGTGCGGGTGCCGATGCGGGCGACCGCGCTGCTGCAGTGGGAGCGCACGAAGGGCGCGGACTTCCGCATCTGGCACTGGCACGCGTCGCCGGCGGGCGCCTCGGCCGCGGCGCCGGCCGAGGCGGCGGGCGGCAGGCGCGGCGGGTAGTTCCGCGCGCTGTGTTTTTTGTTAATGGTCCGGCGACCACTGAGATCTACTCTTTCTCCCTACTTGACGCTCTTCCGATCTTGATAGCCGCGGCCGGGGCGTGCGATACCGCCATGAGCGCACCCGACAAGGCGCTGGCGACGCAGCTCGCGAACATCGAGCAGCGCACCGGCAAGACCCAGAAGCAGCTCTTCCAGCTGCTCTCGAAGAGCGGCCTGCAGAAGCACGGCGAGATGGTCGCCATGCTGAAGAAGGAGCTGCACATGGGCCACGGCGACGCGAACACCGTCGTGCACCTGTTCCGCAAGGCCGACGCGCCCGCGGGATCGTCCGCGGCCGATCCGCTCGACGCGATCTACGCGGGCGCCAAGGCGCCGCTGCGGCCGCTGCACGAGGCGCTGCTCGCGAAGATCGGCAAGTTCGGCGCGTTCGAGGTCGCGCCGAAGAAGGCCTACGTCAGCCTGCGGCGCGCGAAGCAGTTCGCGATGGTCGGACCCGGCTCGAAGGGGCGGCTCGAGGTCGGCGTCAACATGAAGGACGTCGAGGGCACCGAGCGGCTGGTCGCCCAGAAGCCCGGCGGCATGTGCCAGTTCAAGGTCTGGCTCACGGACCCGAAGGAGATCGACAAGGAGCTGCTCGGCTGGCTGCGACGCGCGTTCGACGCCGCAGGCCGAGCCCCGGCGGGGGACCGCGGCGGCACCGCGCGGGCAGCGCGCGCGGCACGAGCGCTTCGAAGACCGTCCGCCACACCGACCAGCGGTGTCCGCCCGCGCGCGTCTGCACCTGCTCCGGCGGCAGCGCGGCGGCGACCAGGCCGATCGCCGGGGCGAAGTCGTCCTGCTCGCCGTAGCCGAGGTAGAGGCGCGGCATGTTCGCCGGGTCGGTGACGTAGCCGCGGTAGAAGCGCCAGACCTCGTGGAACTTGCGCCGGTCCTCGCCTTCGATCGACTCGAGCGGCGGCGGCGTCCACGACGCGAGTCCGCCGGCGGCGGCGACGTCCCTCGCGATGTCGTCGTCGCCCATGTAGGGCGCCAGCAGGATCAGCCCGTCGATCGCGCCCGGGTGCTCCTGGGCGTAGATCGCGCCGCCGATGCCGCCGAGCGAGATGCCGACGAGCCAGATCTCGTCGTAGCGTGCGGCCGCCGGCTCGAGCACGTCGGCGTAGAGCCGTTCGCCGAGCGTCCTCGTGCGGTAGTAGCCGAAGTGCGCGTCGGTCGCGACGACGTCGAAGCGCGGGTTGGCGCGACGGATGGCGTCGACGAAGCCGTTGTCGGCGAAGTCCTCGGGCCCGTCGGCGAGGCCGGGCAGCAGCACGATCAGGTGCGCGGCGTCGCCGCTCGCCGACGCGTGGAAGACGGTCGGCATCGGCGTCTCCGGCGCGCGCAGGTAGACGCAGCCGGAGCCGAGCACGAGCAGTCCCGACCACGACAGGAGCGCGAGGCGTGGCATCGCGCACGAGGGTAACACGGGGGGCGCGGCCCGCCGCGAGCGCATTCAGCCCGCGAGGATGCGGTCGAGCAGCGCCGGCAGCACGTCGGCGGCGCGGCCGGCGACGAAGGTGTCGCGCGGATCGGCGTTGCTCGGCAGCTCGAGCGC
>CALKYL010000142.1 GCA_938003515.1 uncultured bacterium | reverse complement strand
TCTGCTCGCGGCGTCCCCGGGCTACGCTCCGGCCGCGGTCAACCTGACCGCGATCGCCGCCGCGACCGGCGACCCGGGCCTGCTCGCCGCGGCGCGCCGCGAACGCGACCGCCGCCTCGCCGGCGCGTCGTGGGCCGACGTCGACGGCCCGACGCTGCCGTTCGGCTTCGGCACGGCGGCGATCGAACGGTCGCTGGCGCTGCAGGCGGCCGTGCGCCAGGGCGCCCCCGCGACGTTCGTGAAGGCGCTCTCGGACGGCTGACGCCGGCGACGTCAGCCGTGCGCGGTCGCGACCTCTCCGGGGTCGCCGGCCGCCGGCGGCACTTCGAGCGCCAGCGCCCCGGCGCGCGCCTCCGCGTCCCGAGCGTCGCGCGCCGACCAGAGCAGGTCGGCGAGCCGGACGTGCACCTCCTCGCGCGGATCGCGCAGCAGCCGCTCGAGCAGCGGCAGGTCCGGCTCGTCGTCGGGGAACCGGGTCTGCAGCAGCGGGTGCTCCTTCGCCGCGCGGACCCAGCGCTCGTCGGACAGCGGGCGGTAGCGGCACAAGAACCCGAGGTGCCACGGCAGGAACCGCATCGCGCGCTCCCGGCCCTTGTCGTCGTCGCGGAAGTGCTCCTTGAGCTTGTGCGCGAAGTCGAGGTAGACCCCGAGCCGCTCGGCGGCGGTCGGCTCCCACGCCTTGCGCTCCTCGATCTCGCGGAAGATCCACGGCTTGATCAACGCGCCGCGCCCGATCATCAGCGACGCGACCCCGCTCGCCTGCCAGCGATCGTGCGCCTCGAACCACGTCAGCACGTCCCCGTTGCCGATGACGGGGATCGAGCGCTCGGCGGCGATGCGCGCGATCGCGTCCCAGTCGGCGGCGCGCGAGTAGCGCTGTTCCCGCGTGCGGCCGTGCACGGACAGCGCCGCGGCGCCGGCCTCCTCGACGACGCGGGCGACCTCGCTCGCGTTGTCCTCGCGCTCGGACCAGCCCAACCGGATCTTCACGGTCACGGGCACCGGGATGCCCTGGACCATCTCGGCGACGAGGCGGCCGAGTCGCTGGGGCTTCTGCAGCAGCGTCGCGCCCATGCCGCGGCGCACGACGTCGTGGATCGGGCAGCCGCAGTTGAGACGCCTTTGCTCGGCACGCCGCGCTGGAGGTCGACCACGCCGGTCCCGCGCTCGGCCGCGGCGACGCCGGCGCGCACCGCGTCGGCCGGACGCGACGCGGCGATCTGCACGCCGAAGCAGGCCTCGTCGGCGTGCTTGCGCAGGAGGGCCAGCTCGCTGCGGCTGCCGCGCACGACCTGGTAGGCGTACGCCATCTCGCCCATCGTCACGCGGCAGCCGTGCGCGACGCACAGCCGGCGGAACGGCAGGTTGCCGCCCTTCGTCAGCGGTGCGAGGAAGACACGGCCACGGAAGTCCATCCCGGTCATGCTGGCGGCGCCGCCCGGCGCTGTCCACGAATCGCCGGGCGCGCTCCCGAAGCGCGCCGGGCGCGACACCCGGGATCGGAGGGCGCGATCCTCGGTCCCTCCCGCCGCGAGACCGGCCGGCGAACGGCGCCGGGCCGTCCGCGCTTCGTGCCGCCGGTCCGGTTAGCCCCTGGAGTTCCGGGCGCCGAGGCCGAATGATCTGCGCCTGCTCCCGTTCCGGAGCCCCAACCAAGGAGACCTCTGATGTCGTTCGTCCGCACCCTCCCCCTCACGCTCCTCCTCGCCGCGTCCGCGGTCGCCCAGGAGAAGCACCTGCTGCGCTTCAAGTTCGTGCCCGACACGGTCGTGCACTACTCGATGAGCCAGGAGATGGACATGAGCATGAACATGGGTGCGCAGGACATGAGCACCAAGATGAACATGCAGATGTTCATGACCACGAAGGTCAAGGGCGTCAAGGACGACGCCGCCGACCTCGAGCAGGAGATCACGCGCGTCAAGGCGGTCATGAACAACCCCATGATGAACGTGAACTTCGACAGCGACGACGAGGACTCCGATCCCGGCATGCTCGAGGGCATGGCCGACATGGTCGGCACCAAGACCACCATGCGCCTCAGCAGCGCCGGCAAGATGCTCGACTTCGCGATGTCCGAGGAGCTCGCCGAGGAGGCCGAGCAGGCGGGCATGGACCTCAAGCAGATGATGTCGCAGAGCGTGACGTCGCTGCCGGAGCAGCCGGTCGCCATCGGCGAGACCTGGACCAACACCATGAAGATGCCGATGGGCCAGATGGGCGAGCTCGACATGCAGATCGAGAACAAGCTCGTCGCCGTCGACGACAAGCACATCGTCGTCGATCAGGTCATCAAGGTCGACACGACCGAGGTGGAGATGCCGGGCGGCATGGCGCTGGAGAGCGTCGAGGCGAAGGGCACCAGCAAGATCGACCGCCGCATCGGCATGCCGGCCGAGCTGACGATGAACATGCGCATGAAGATGAGCGGCCAGATGACCATGACGATGGACATGAAGCAGACGATCCGGCCGGCCGCCGCCCCGGCCAAGAAGGCCGACGACGGCAAGTGACGAACCTCCGGTGACGCCGGCTCCCGGCGCGCTGCTCGCTACACCGAGCCCGCCGGGAGCACGCGCAGGAAGCCCACCGGATCGCCGACGACCGCCGTCTCGAGCAGGTCGTCGCTCGCGTCGATCGCGCAGCCGCGCGCGTCGGCCTCGGCGAGGAACCAGCCGACCTCCTCGGCGGTCGTCGTGATGCACGCGCCCGGCTCGAGCCGCGCGAACAGCCCCTCTGCGAGCGCGCGCGCCGCGGCGCGTTCGGCGACGAAGCGCTCGACGTCGAGCTGCACCGGCGGCACGCGGCCGTAGGCGACGTCGCTCAGGGTCGGCCAGCGCTCGGGGTCGGTGAACACGCTGACGCAGCCGAGGTGGTCGAAGCGCGCCTCGCCCGCGAGGCGCAGCGCGTCGCCGCACCGGAACTCCAGCGACACGTCCGGCAGCGCCGTCGCGAGCGCGCGGCCGAGGGCCGCGCACTCGGCTTCGATCAGGTTGCACGCGAGCACCGTGCGCCCGAGCAGCGTGACCTCCGCGAGCAGCACGGGCAGCTCCGCGACGCCCGCGCCGACCCACAGCGACGCGCCGCCGGGGCGGAGCTCGCCGGCGAGGCGCCGCGCGAGCTGCGCGCCGAGTTCGACGACCGCCCCGCGCCGCTCGCGCCAGAGCCGTTCCCCGTCCTCGTGGAAGTAGACGTCGCCGAGCGCCCGCCAGTCGGCGGCGTCCAGCACGCGCTTCGACCGCTTCTCGAGCTCGAGCCAGTCGTGCGGGGTCGGGCTCACGCGCCGCTCCGCAGCTCGCCGAGCTGCCTGAGGCGCGGCCACGCGAAGATGCCCGTCCGGTGGCCGGCGCGCCACATGAACGACAGGCCGTAGCGGCCGACGAGCTCGGCGCCGAGCAACAGGATGTCCTCGCGCACGGTCTTGGGGTCGAGCAGCGGGTGCCCCGTGCTCTCGTCGACGCAGCTGGCGCACGGGCACGCGAGCCGGAGGTCCCGCGCGCGATACTCCGAAACGCCGCCGTCCCGCCACTCGATACGGAAGGTCTGCGGGGACACGAGGTCGGCCTTCTTGGGCACGGGATTCTGCATGGGCGGTGTCGGCGAGCGGCTTGCCAACGCCCGGAGGATGCCGGACAAGGGAGGCGATGCGGCTCGGAGCCCTCATTCTGGCAGGCGGACGCAGCCGACGCATGGGCCGACCCAAGGAGGCGCTCCCGCTCGGCGGCACGACGCTGCTCGACCGGCAGTGCGCCGCCGTCGCCCGCGCCGCCTGCGCGCCGGTCGTCGTCGTCGCCCGCGATCCCGAGCAGGCGCTGCCGCCGCTGCCGCCGGACGTCGAGGTCGTCTGCGACGCCGCGCCGGGCGCGGGGCCGCTCGCCGCGCTGGTGACCGGAATCGCGCACCTGCGCGACCGGCACGGCTTCGGCCCGGGGGACGCCG
>CALKYL010000141.1 GCA_938003515.1 uncultured bacterium | reverse complement strand
GCAGGCGCCGGCCGGCGCCGAGCGGCCGGAGCGGGCGCAGCTGCTGCGGGCCGGCTACGGCGACTTCCTGCGCGGGGATCTGCCGGCGTTCCCGCTCGACGAACGGGGTCGCTGGCTCGGGCCGGACCTGACGGTCGGCGACGGCGTGCTCGTGCCCACCGCGGTGCCGGACACGCTGCCGCTGCGCCATGTCGTGCGCGACCTCGCCCCCGCCGTCGTCGCGGCGCCGACCGGTCGCCTCGCGCTGCGCGTGCGCGACCCGGAGGGCCGCGCCGTCGCGGCGACGGTGCTGGTGCGCGAGTGCGCGTTCGCCTGCGACGGCGAGCTGGTGCTGCGCCAGCTGCCGGTCGGACCGTGCGTGGTCTACGTCGTGGCCGAGGGCCACCGGACTGCGCGGGTCGAAGCGGAGGTCCCGGCGTTGGGCGGAGCCGCCGCGACCGCGCCGATCGAGGTCGTGCTGCCGCGGCACTGAGCCCGCGCTGCGGCGGGTGCTGGCAACCCCGCGCCGGCGGCGGCCTCTTCCCGGTCGAGGTCCGACGGCACGCGCATTGCCGCGCACCCATCGCCGGCTTCGCGGTCCTCGTCGCAGCGAAAGCCGGTGCGGGCTTCGCACGGCGCGCGCGAACGGGCACAATGCGCGCATGGGAAGAGCTGCCCAGCTGACACCCCGGCTGACACCCCTGCTGACGTCTCGGCTGACACCACTGCTGACGTCTCTGCTGCTCGGCTTCGGAACTCCGGCGGCGTTCGCGCAGCAGGACGGCCGCGAGCCCGTGCAGCACCCGGTGCTGGCGCCGAAGCCGACCGACGACGCCGTCGAGCAGGTGCTCGAGAGCGTCAAGGCCTCGATCCTGCCGCGCTGCTGGGACGATCGCTGCGACGAGGACGAGTCGCGCCGACGCAAGTACCTCGCCAAGTGGCAGGCCGTCGTCAGCGAGCACTACGTCGTGTTCACGAACGGGCCGACCGCGACGTGCCGGAAGTACGCGACCACCCTCGAGGACCTGTACGAGCAGATCCGCAAGGAGCTGCCGTTCGAGGACCCGAAGCACCTGCTCGTCGCCTACATCTTCGCCGACAAGGACGACTACTACCGCTTCGCCGTGCGGGTCACCGGCTACTCCGAGGAGGGCGCGAAGGCGACTGCCGGCCACGCGACGTCGCGCTTCTACGCGACCTACTACTCGTCACCGCGCGCGCCGGTCGTCTACCACGAAGCCGCGCACGAGATCGTCGGCGCCTGCCTGAAGGTCAACGGCGTCGGGTCGTGGTTCCAGGAGGGCATGGCGGTCTACTTCGAGAAGAAGATGAGCAACCAGCGGCTCGGCGTCGCGCGCAGCGACGTCAAGCGCGGCGACTACTACCCGCTCGAGGAGTTCTTCGCGATCCGCACGCTGCTCAGCGATCCGAAGGGCCACGGGCGGCGCAACTACGAGCACGCCGGTGACCTGATCGACTTCATGATCAACACCGACGAGGCGCCGGTCGCCGGCAAGTTCGGCGAGTTCCTCGAGGCCGCGCGCACGCACGGCCACGGCTTCGCCCGCGGCGGCGACACCAGCGCGACGCTGATCGAGAAGGTCTACGGGCTGACGGTCGACGAGTTCGAGAGCGTCTGGTTCGAGCACATGGGCATCCGCAGGCGCTCGTAGGGCGCCCGGACGCGGCCTCACGTCGCGCCGTCGAGCGACGCGAACGTCAGCTCGTGCTTGTTGTGGTGCAGGTGCATCAGCCGCGCGCCCGGCAGGGCCGCGAACTCGCGCGCGACGGCGTGCTCGTCGTCGCCCTGGAACTTGATCGTGCAGACGAAGTTCCTGGCCAGGCCGGCGTCGCGCCAGCGCCGGACCAGGTCGTAGAGCCGCCGCGGATAGCAGACGACGTCGCTGAACAGCCAGTCGACCGGGCCGACGTCGCGCGGGTCGAGGCCGAACGCGCTCTCGACGCGCTGCTCGACGCCGTCGAGCCCGGCGACCTGCGGCGCCAGCGGCGCCTTGTCGACGGCGATCACGCGCGCGCCGAGCCGCTGCAGCGCCCATGTCCAGCCGCCCGGCGACGCGCCGAGGTCCAGGCAGCGTTCGCCCGGCCCCGGCCGCCGCCGCAGCACGGTCAGCGCCTCCCACAGCTTCTTGAACGCGCGGCTCGGCGGCCCTTCGCGGTCGTCCTCGAACTCGATCTCGCCGTTGGCGAACGGCGACGAGCAGCGCGGGCTCGCGAGCATGAGGTCCTTCTCCCACAGGGTCCACCCGCCCATCGGCGCGTCGGGCAGCTCGAACGGGAACGGCCGCGGCCGCGCCCGGAGCGGCGGCAGCCGCTCGGTGATCAGCTGCGCGCGCCGGAACCAGTCGGACGTGCAGCAGGCCCAGTTGCGCTGCATCGACCGCAGCCAGCGCGCGGCGTCGCCGATCGACGCGATGCGGCGCCACTGCGGCTCGAGCCAGGTGTTGGCCGCCCACCACGACGCCTCGTCGCGCGGCTCGGAGGCGAGCACGAGGCGGCCCTGCACGCCGACGACGCGGTCGCCGAGCGCGTCGAGCACCGGGCCGACGAGCCCGTCGGCCGCGAGGTAGGCGGCGGGCACGGGTGCGGGGGTGTCGGTGGGGTCTTCTGCGGGCACGTGCGCAGCAGGCTACCCCAGAGGCTCGACCGGCTCTGCCGGTGCGTGGACGCGGCGGCGCCCGCCGCTGCGGGATTTTGAAACGGATGCCGCAGAGCCGGCAAGACGTGACCGCAGGTGCACTCGCACCGGCCGTTCCGTCCTTCTTCCGAATCAAGGCTCCATGACCCGTCTTCCACTCCCAATGAACCCGGACATCCCGACCACCGATCCGACCCGAGGGGATGATGCGCGCGCGACGCGGCGCCGTTTCGCCGCCATCATCGGCCTCGCACTGACCCTGGCCACCTTCTCTGCGAGCGCAGTCGGCCAGCACTCCGTGTATCTCTACGTGTGCAAGCCGACCGTCTTCGGCGCCGGTCACGCGTTCCTCGGTCTGCAGCCCTCGACAGGTCCGCAAGCGGGTGTCGAACGCAAGGTCGGGCTGTATCCCGGCAAGAGCGGCGCCAAGGGCGCGCGCAACAGCCGCGGGCAGATCCGTGACGACGACACGCACGACTGGGACTACCGCATCTGCTACGACGTCGACGCATCGACCTACAACAACCTCGTCGGCGCCATCAACGACGACATCGAGAACGGTACGCCCTACCAGCTCTGCCCGAGCCAGACTCCAGGCCCGGGCACCAACTGCGCTGGCTGGGCGACCGGTTTGCTGACCGGCGCGGGAGTGTGCGGCGTTCCCAGCCCCACCAACAAGCTCGGGTACCCCGACCCATACGCGCTTGGATGCTTGTTGGAGGACATGGTCGAGAACGAGATCCCGCCCGTGTGCGGTGAGCTCGAAACCAACGGCGCACTGCAGGCCACCGGTTCGCCGCCGGCTGCGCTCGGCGAAGGCGGCTACTCCGGCTTCTGCTTCTGGGGTCACGTGGATGCGAGCGGCCTCGCCGGCGCGCTCTACCAGCCGCTGGACACCAGCACCGCCGCAGACGTGAACCTCCGCGTCGGCGACAAGATCCAGCTGTCGATCACCGGCGTCGCGCCGGAGGACATCACCAGCGTCGACTGGGGCGACGGCACCGAGTTCGACTACAACTCGTCCGACCAGTACTCGCACGTCTTCACGGCGACGGGCGTCTGGTTCGTCTCGGTGACGATCATCACGGACGGTGCGGTTCAGCACGTGTCGCGGAAGGTGACCATTCGACCGCCGCTCGGCACGGTCCAAGCGGTGCTGCTCTGGAACCACCCCGCCGTGGTCTACCCGGACGCGACGACCTTCTTCTTCCCGCCGGAGTTCGTGGCGTTGTTCGACCCCGCCCTCTGATCGGTGGCTCCAGCCCGGGCCGCGGCGGCATGCGCGAACGTTCGTCGTGCGGCCGCTGCGCCCAGGCATGCGCCCTCGCCGGCATCACCGTGGACGGCGATGAACGCGGGCCGGGACGGATGCGGCCCGCGAGGCGCCGCCCCGGTCTAATCGCGGCCAGATGGAACCACGCGCGCTGCTGCTCGTGTTGCCCTGGCGCGAGACCCTGCGGCGGCTGCCGCAGGTCGTGCTCGGCCTGTGGCTGTTCGGCACCGGCATCGCGATGATGGTCGCCGCCGACCTCGGCCTGCCGCCGTGGGACGTGTTCCACCAGGGCGTCGCCGACACGGTCGGCGTCAGCCTCGGCACGGTCATCATCGCCACCGGCGCCGTGTTGGTGCTCGCCTTCGTGCCGCTCGGCGAACGCGTCGGCCTCGGCACGATCCTCAACGCCGCGCTGATCGGGATCGCGGTCGACGTCACCCTCGGCTGGCTGCGGCACCCCGGCGCACTGTGGCTCCGGGTCATGCTGTGCGCTCTCGGGCCGCTCGTCGTCGGCCTGGCGTCGGGGCTCTACATCGGCGGCGGCCTCGGCCCCGGTCCGCGCGACGGCCTGATGACGGGCATCGGCCGGCGAGGCTTCGCGATCTGGAAGGTGCGCACGTCGCTCGAGGTGTCGGTGATGCTGATCGGCGTGCTGCTCGGCGGCGGCATCGGGCTCGGCACCGCGTGGTTCGCGCTCGCGATCGGGCCGTGCGTGCAGTTCTTCCTGCGGCGGCTGACGCTGCGCGGTGTGGTCCGGCCGGCGGCGCGGTAGGGCGTCGGCGCCCGCGCGGCCCCGGGGACCGGGGCTTCCGCCGATCCCTCAGCGCCGCAGCACGACTTCGACGTCCGCGGAGCCGACCTCGAACCCGGCCGTGAACGGCCCGCTGCGCAGCGCGCTCTCCGGCTGGAACTCGACGCGGTAGCTGCCGGGCGGAAGGCCGCAGCGATACCCGGGAGCGGCGTCGTCGATGCGGTCGCTGAACCAGCGGCGTTCGCCGACGAGCACGACCAGTTCGCCGCTGTCGCAGTCGCGCGGCAGGTCCGCGCAGCGCAGGCTCACGGTCGCGGCTGGTGCGGCGACGATCGTGTGCAGGCGGCCGTCGCCCTCGACCTCGAGCCGCGCCACGGTCGGCGCGATGTTGTCGCCGACGGCGAGCAGCTCGCACGAACCGATCGGCAACCGGTGCAGCACGACGCGGTCGCCGTCCGCGGTCTGCGACCGCGACCCGAACGGGTAGCCGGCCATGCGGCGCCACGCGATCCGCGCGCCGGTGACGGCCACGCCGTCGCTGCGCACGACGCGCACCGTCGCGTCGACGAACGCGGCGCGGATCGTGCCCAGGTCGACGTCCTCGTCCGCGACCACGATGCCGGCGCGCCGCGCCAGCTCGCCGTTCTCGCCGATGCGCACCTCGGAGGGCGGAACGGCGACGGCCAGCCCGTAGGTGCCTGCGGGCACGCGGTCGAGCACGAAGCTGCCGTCCGCGGCGACCGTCGCGCGCTTGCCGCGCAGCATCAGGATCGGGATCTCCGGCGTCGGTTCGAGGTGCACGACCAGCGCTCCCGGGTCCCGGGAGCCCCCGGTGTCGATGCGACCGACGACCCGCCGCTCGGCGAGCCGTGCCGCGGTGAGCACGATCGTCGTGCGCACGTCCGGCGCGACGTCGTGGATCGCGACCGGGAGCACGCCGTCCCGCGTGATCAGCACCTTGGTCGGCCGGTCCGGCGCGTCCTCGAAGCGCGCGACGCCGTCGGCGTCGGTCCGGCCTGGCGGCATGCGCCGCCACAACACGTCCCGATCGAGCGCACCGCCGAACAGATCGCACGCCGTCACGGACCAGTCGGCCAGCGGCCGGCCCCGTTCGTCCTCGAGCCGCACCTCGAACCACGAGCCGGTGCCGATCACGCGCCGGAACAAGAACACCTCGCCGTCGCGCAGCTCGACCGTCTCCTCGAGGACCTCCTGGTCGACCGTCACCTTCAGCCGGTGACGGCCCGGCCCCACCCCCGCGACGTCGAGCCGGCCGCGTGCGTCGGTCAGCCCGAAGCGATCGAGAACCGGACCGCCCGGCAGGTGCTCGACGGGCACGGCGTGGAAGCCCGCGCGCTGCCACGGCCGGCCGTCGTGCCGCAGCAGTTCGACCGCGATGCGCGGGCCCTCCCCGAGCGTCACGTCGGCGACGGTCGGCCGGCCGGCGACGGCCAGGGCCGAGACGCTCGCGACGCGACGCTCGTCGTCTTCGCCGCGCCAGACCAGCACGCGATGGCTGCCGGGCCGCAGGTGCCCGACCCGATAGCGACCCTCGCCGTCGGTGCGGGTCGTGCGGCACACGTCGTGGCCCGACCGATCCCCGTCGCCGCCGCCGTCGCGCTGCAGGGCGAGGCTGCACGACGGCACGGGCCGGCCCTCGGGGTCGCGCACGGTGCCGAGCACGGTCGCGGGCGTGCCTCCGAGTCGCAGCGTGGCGCTCGGCTCGTCGACTCGCAGCGCGGCGGCAGCCGAGGCGGCGGCGCCGTCGGCTGTGGCGCGCACCAGCCACGTGCCGAGCGGCAGCTCGCCGCGCCAGCGGCCGTCGGCCCCGGTCGTCGCGAACGGCGCGTCGACGGTCGCGTCGTCGTAGGCGAGGCGGCGCCAGAGCTCCGCACCGGCATGTGGAGCACCGGCGGCGTCGAGAAACGTG
>CALKYL010000140.1 GCA_938003515.1 uncultured bacterium | reverse complement strand
GGGCGGGTGCGGGGACGGCGGCGACCGCGGCGGCGGCGGGCGCGGCCGTCAGCAGGGCACGGCGGGTCAGGCGCGTGGACGTCGGACGCATGGCACGAGGTATACCCCCGGCGCCGCCGCCGCTCACGCCAGCAGCTCCCGCACGACCCGGCCGTAGACGTCGGTCAGGCGCAGGTCGCGGCCGCCGAAGCGGTAGGTGAAGCGCTCGTGGTCGACGCCGAGCTGCCAGAGGATCGTCGCGTGCAGGTCGTGCACGCTCACCGGGTCGACCGCGGCCTTGTAGCCGTATTCGTCGGTCGCGCCGTGGCTCGTGCCCGGGCGGAAGCCGCCGCCTGCGAGCCACATCGTGTAGCCGAACGGGTTGTGGTCGCGGCCGTCCTTGCCCTGCGCGAACGGCGTGCGGCCGAACTCGCCGCCGAAGAGCACGATCGTCTCGTCGAGCAGGCCGCGCGCGTCGAGGTCGGCGAGCAGCGTCGCCACCGGCCGGTCGATCGTGCGGCAGTTGCGTCCGAGTCCGCGCGCGAGCCGGCTGTGCTGGTCCCAGCGGTCGCTGTCGGTGTCGGGCATCGTCAGCTCGACGAAGCGCACCCCGCGCTCGACCAGGCGCCGCGCGAGCAGGCACTCGCGCGCGAAGGTCCGCGTCGGTTCGTAGTCGTCGTCGAAGCCGTAGGCGCGCCGCAGCGTCGGCGATTCGCCGTCGAGGTCCAGCAGTTCGGGCACGGCCACCTGCATGCGGAACGCGAGCTCCGCGTTCGCGATCGCCGCCTCGAGCGCAGGATCCCTGCCGTCGTGCGCCAGCGCCGCCGCGTCGAGCGCGCGGGTCAGGCCGAGGCGCCCGCGCTGGCGCTCGGTCGACTCCTGCGGCCGCACGTTGGCCAGCGCGTCGCCCTCCATCGAGAACAGGGACCCCTGGCACCGCGCCGGCAGGAAGCCGGAGTGGAAGTTGTCGACGCCGCCGGGCGGCACGAGGCCGCCGTTGAGCACGACGAAGGCCGGCAGGTCGTCGGCCTCGCTGCCGAGGCCGTAGCCGATCCAGGCGCCCATGCTCGGCCGGCCCTGCAGGCCGTGGCCGGTGTGCAGGAAGTAGTTCGCGTTGGTGTGTTCGCTGAAGTCGGCGACCATCGAGCGCACGACGCACAGGCGATCGGCGGTGCCTGCCAGGTGCGGCAGCAGGTCGCTGATCCACTGGCCGCTCTCGCCGCGCTGCGCGAACGTCGTGCACGGCCCGAGCGTGTTGCCGTTGTCGTTGAACTGCGTCGGCTCCATCGGCAGGCCGAACGGCCGGCCGTGCTCGAGGACCAGGCGCGGCTTGTAGTCGAACAGGTCCTGGCAGCTCGGCGCGCCGTCCATGTAGAGGAAGATGACCGAGCGCGCCCGCGGGGCGTGGTGGCGCACGAGCGCGCCGTCTCCGCCGCCGCCGCCGCCGCCGAGCAGGTGCGTCAGCGGCAGCATCGCGAAGCCGTTCCAGGCCTGCCGCAGCACGTCGCGGCGGGTGGGCGGCAGGGGCGGCGGCGCGGGTCGGCGGCGGGGTGGGCGCATCGGGGTCCGTCGGTCCTCGGTCAGCGGCGGAAGCGGAACTCGGTGGTGTTGACGAGCGCGTGGGCGACGTCGGTCCAGGCGGCGGGTTCGTCGGCGCGGCCGGCGACGAACGCCAGCACCGCCCGGCGCTCGTCGGCGCGCGGCCGCCGGCCGAGCGCCAGCACGTAGAGGCGATCGACGCGCTCGCCATCGGTCGCGGCGTCGCCGCGCACGCGCGCAGCCAGCCGCGCGCTCTCTGCGTGCACGAACGGATCGTTCGCGAGCGTCAGCGCCTGCGCCGGCACGTTCGACACGTTGCGCCGCCCGACGGTCGCGAACGGCGTCGGGCAGTCGAACGCCTGCAGCATCGGGTGCGGGAAGTTGCGCCGCACCGCGAGGTAGACGCTCCGGCGGCCCTCGCCGTCCCGCGCCGCGAACTCCTTCGGCCGCCCCCGCGCCTTCGTGATCGCCTCCTTCGGCTGCTCGATCGAGGGACCGAACATCGCGGGGTCGAGGCGGCCGCTGACCGCGAGCAGGGCGTCGCGCAGCGTCTCGGCTTCGAGGCGGCGCACGCGCTGCCGGTGCAGCAGCACGTCGTCGGGGTCGCGCGCGTCGCCGGCCGGCCGACGGCGGCTCGCCTGGCGGTAGGTGCGCGACGTGACGATGCGGCGGATCGCGTGCTTGACGGACCAGCCGTGGTCGACGAAGTCCCGCGCCAGCCAGTCGAGCAGCTCCGGATGGCTCGGCGGCTCGCCGAGCGCGCCGAAGTTGTCGACCGTCGCGACGATGCCGCGGCCGAACAGGTGGTGCCACAGCCGGTTGACCAGGACCCTGGGCGGCAGCGGATCGTCCGGCGGCAGCAGCGCTTCGGCGAGCGCGAGCCGGCCGCTGGTCGCGGCCTCGGCGG
>CALKYL010000139.1 GCA_938003515.1 uncultured bacterium | reverse complement strand
GTCGCGGCCCTGCGCGAACCGAACACACCGGAGGCCGTCGAGTGGCTGACGAGGATCGCGACCTCGGGCTACGACCCCGACGTGCGCGAGCGCGCGATCGTGCGGCTGGGCCGTTCGGGCGTGCGCGGCGCCGCCAAAGCGCTGACCCAGGCGCTGACCGACCCGCGCTGGGAGCTCGCGTGCTGCGCCGCCGTGTCGCTCGGCAAGACCGACGACGACGCCGCGTTCGAGCCGCTGCGCGGGCTCTTGTCGGCCAAGGACTGGAAGCTGCGCGGCGCCGCCGTCGTCGGCCTGATGCACTGGAGCCGCGACGCCGCGGTCGACCCGCTGTTGAAGATGCTCGACGACGACCACCCCGTGGTCGCGCGCGCGGCGCACGAGGCGCTGCGCACGATGTCGCGGCAGTACGACGCCGAGCCGGACGCGAAGAAGTGGCGCGAATGGTGGGCGAAGAACCGCGCCGGCCACGACTTCACCGACCGCGAGGCCACGCTCGACAAGCTGCAGAAGTACGGCTACGCGGTGCCGGACACCGAGATCTACCAGGGCCTCGACGTGGTGGTGTTCCAGAGCCGGGGCGACCACATCGAGCAGCTGCTCGAGAAGCTCGGCATCGGCTATCGCACGACCGAGGCCGGCAAGGTGCTGCCGTGCGGGGTGCACCCCGAGGCGATCTTCGTCGCCAACTGCACCGGCGAGCTCGCGCCCGACGACGTCGAGCCGCTGGCGTGGTTCGTGCGCACCGGCGGCTCGCTGTTCGGCTCGTGCTGGGCGCTGTCGCAGACGATCGCGCGGCTGCACCCGGGCGTCGTGCAGATGGCGCGCACGCGCGACCAGGTGCTCGACGACGTCCGCGCGCGGCCGGTCACGCCCGACAGCCCGCTGCTGACCGGCGTGTTCGGGCCGTCGGTCGTGCCGGTCTACCACCTCGAGGGCGCGCACCTGATCCAGGTGCTCGACCCCGAGCGCTGCGAGGTGCTGATCGACAGCCCGGACGCCGCCGAGCGCTGGGGCTGCGGCAACCTCGCCGCGTGGTTCTTCTCCGGCCACGGCGTGCTGTTCGACTCGGCCAACCACTTCGACCTGCAGGGGCTCGGCGTCGCCGGCGCCGGCGCGCTGAAGAAGGCCGAGGAACGGCAGGCCTACGCGGTCGACCACCTCGGCATGTCGTTCGCCACCTGGCGCGAGGCGAAGGGCGCCGGCTACTGGAAGAGCCAGACGAAGGCGAACCAGAGCGTGCCGGACCTGTCGGCCTTCCGGCTGCTGACCAACTTCGTGCGCAGCAAGCGCACCGGGGTCTACTAGGCGGGGCCGTGCGCGTCGGGATCGCGATGCTCTGGCTGGTCCCGCTGGCCGCGTGCGGCCGACAGGCGGCGCCGCCGCAGGCGGCCGGGGTCGAGTTGCCGGAGCTGGCGCGGCTGTGCGAACGGCTCGACCGGCTCATCGGGCTGCTCGAGCGGGCGCCGGCGCCGACCACGGAAGCCGGCACGGCGCCGGTCGAACGCACGCCGGCCGACGCCGACGCCGCGGCGCTGCGTACGCGCGTCGACGAACTCGAACAGGAGCTCGCCATCCTGCGCGCGCAGGTGTCGCTGCGCGGCGGTGCTCTCGGCGCGGCAGAGCGGCCGCACGTGATCCCGCCGACGCGCGACGACGCGGTCGCCCGCATGGTGGCGACCGTGCGCGCCGACGGTGAGCAGAAGCGCAACGACGCGCTGCGGGCGATGCTGCTGATGGGGCCGGCGCAGGTGCTGCAGACGTTCGGCATGCCGACCGACGTGTGGTTCGCCAACGACGGCGCGGTGAAGTGGCAATACCGGATCGGCGAGCACGACCTCTACGTCGTGTTCGTCAACGGGATGGTGATGCGCGTTCACGACTGACCGCGGCGTGCGCGCGCAGCCACTCTGCCGCGTCGGCCGGCCGGTCGGTCGAGATGCGGTCGACGCCGAGGTCGAACAGCGCGCGCCAGCCCTCGACCCGATCCGGGGCGGACCAGAAGCGCAGCTCGCGGCCCTGGCCGTGCGCCCTCGCGACCAGCGCGCGCACGCGCCGCAGCTCGTCGGGCATCAGCTCGTCGGAGCCGGTCCAGTCGGAGACCCGGCGCCACGTGTCGCTGATCCACGGCACGAGGTCGACCGGCGGCGGCGGCACGGCGTCGAGATCGGCGAGCCGGCCGTCGAGCGCGCACAGCCGATCCCGCTCGGCCGCGACCAGCGCGCGCGGCCGGTCGCCCGACAGGATGACGGTCACGGCGCCGGGCTCGACCCGGCCGTCGACGAAGCGCGTCAGCATCGGCCGCACCGCCTCGAGCTCGCGGCGCAGCACCGGCCAGACCGCCGCGCCTTCGGCCTTTACGTCGACGAGCAGCACGAACGGCCGGCCGGCCGGCAGCAGCCGCCCGCCGCGAGCCGCGACCTCGCGCGCGAGCGGCTCGAGATACATGCCGCGCAGCGCGCGCCACGGCCGCAGCTGCCAGCGCTCGTGGCCGACGAGGAGCTCGCCGTCGACCAGGAACACGTCGGCCTCGACGCTGCCGAGCCCGAGTTCGAGCGCGCGGGTCAGCGGCACCGGCTGCAGGTAGTCGTTGTGGCCGTGCAGGCGCCGCGCCGGGTCGGCCGACGGCGACGGCGTCCGGGCGTGCTCGGCGCCGCCGGCGACGCAGGCCGCGCAGGCCAACACCAGAGCCGGAACCGCACGCACCGGCACAACCTACCCGACGTGCGGCGGTCCCGGGAAGGAAGCGGCGCGCTGCACGTCGGACGGCGCACGGAGGTCCCCCCATGAAGTCCGTCGCCACACTCTTCGCCGTTCTCCCCGCCCTGGCCTCGTTCGCGCCCGCGCAGGACGCGCCGAAGGAGCCGCTCGTGATCGCGGCCGGGGACACCGAGCTCCCCGCCCTGATCGACCGGGTCGCCGCCTACCTCGACTGCAACATCCTGTGGGCGGAACAGGATATGCAGGCGGCAGGGCCGCGCGGCGTGCCGGTCGTGCGCCTGCAGCGCCCGGTGAAGACGGACCGCACGGACTGCCTCGAGGTGCTCGCGGAGATGACCGAGCGCAACGGCTTCGTACTGACGGTCGTCGACGAGCAGAAGCGCATCTTCGAGGTCGTCTACAAGATGGGGCCGCGCGCCCGCGACATCACGGCGCGCGCGCCGATGCGCACGCCCGCCGAGATCCTGGCGCGGCCGGCACTCAAGATGCCGGCGATGACGGCGGTCCAGCTCGAGCACGCGAGCCCGACGGTCGCGATCAACGCGCTGCGGCCGTTCTTCGCCGCTGCGGGCGGAGCCGGCTCGAGCGTGACGATCGGCACCGACGGCAACAACGCCATCGTGCTGACCGGCCTGCAGGACCAGATCGCGCAGGCGCTGCAGCTGCTCGAGACCTGCGACGTGCCGCCGCCGGCCAAGGCCGAGAAGCAGCCCGAACGGACGCCCGAACCCGTCGGGGCGGCGGCCGTCGATCGCCTGCTGCAGCGGCTCGACGAACTCGAGCGGCGGCTCGAGCAGCGCCTCGCGCAGATCGAGAAGAAGCTCGACGGCAAGCGGAATCGGTGAGGGCGCGGTGCGCGCGCTCCTCTCCGTCGCGTTCGCGCTGGGCGGCCTCTGTGCACCCGGCGTGTCCCAGCAGGTCGCGGTCGGGCCGACCGCGCACCACGGCGCGATCGTCGTCTCCGAGCGCGGCCTCGTGCTGCCCGCCGGACACTTCGCGGTGACCGAACTCGTCGACGCGGTCGCGGCCTACCTGTGCCGCAACTACGTCTACGACCCGGTCGTGCTCTCGGACGCGGAGGGCTTCGTGCTGCAGCGCTCGCTCGCGCTCGACGCGCTCGGCAGCGAGGAGGTGCTCTACGCGCTGCTCGCGGCGCGCGGTCTGGCGGCACTGCCGCTCGACGAGACGCGCGGCCTCTACCAGGTCGTCGCCCTCGATCCGGCGCACGACGGCTCGCGGCCGATGGCGCCGATCCCGTGGCGCCGCCCGCAGGACCTCTTGCTGCGGCCCGGCTTCCGCGAGCTGGTCGTGACGGCCGTCACGCTGGACCACCTCGACGCCGACCGGGTCGCGAACGCGCTGCGCACGCACTTCGCGCTGCAGCGAACCTGGCAGCCCGGCGCCCCGGTCGCGTCGGCCGCCGGACCGGACACGCTCGTGCTGCACGGCTACGGCGACCAGGTCGCGCAGACGATCCGGGCGCTGCGCGAGGTCGACCGGCTGTCGGCCGCCGCGCCCCGCGCGCCGGCCGTGGACGTCGCGGCGCTCCTGGCTCGGCTCGACGCGCTCGAGCGCGAGGTCGCGGAGCTCAAGCGCGCGCTCGCCGAGCGACGCTAGCCGGGCTGGCGCGCGAGCAGGTTGACGAGGATGCGCACCGCGCCGGGGTTGCCGACGCGCAGCTGCCGGTAGAGCGCGAGCGAGCAGTAGACGAAGTCTCCCTTGCCGTACTGCGTGTAGAGCAGGGCACCCTCGTGCGGCTTCTCGTCGCCGCGGTCCTTCATCTGAAGGAGCGGCGTCCAGGCCGGGTCCCACGTCTTCGGGAAGTTGAGCCCGCGCTCCTGTACCCAGCCGGCGAAGTCCTCCGCGGTCAGCCGGTGCGGGAACGTCACGAGCCGGTGCTCGGGCTGCAGCAGCGTCACGTCGGCGTCCTCTTCGGTGACGCGGTCGTTGCCGACGGTCAGCGGGAAGGGCGCCAGCAGCGGGTGGCCGTCGCGCTCGTTCCACTCGCGCGGCTTGTGGTACATCGCGACGATGCGCCCGCCGCCGCGACAGTATTGCTGCAGCCGCTCGCGCAGCTCGGCGAGCTCGGGGCGGTGGTGGTAGGCGCGGATGTCGAGCAGCACGACGGAGAAGCGCTCCCGCTCGGCGGCGAGCAGCGCGTCGCGGTCGAGCGGCGTGTAGGGCACGCCGTGGGCGTCGAGCGCGCGCTCGGTCGAGTCCTCCGGCCCGCGCACGAGCGCCACGCGGAGCCCTTCGGGCACCGTGACGTCGACGACGCGGAGCGGCAGCCGCACCGTGTCGTCGCGGAAGCCGACGGCGAGGCCGGCGTCCGGCGTCATGCCGGCGGCGTCGATCGCCGCCCGCACGAGGATGCGCGCTTCGTCCTGCTCGTCGCCGAACGCGAGCCGGCCCGGCGTCGCTTCGGCCCGGATGCCGGGGCCCATCTGCAGCCGCACCGGCGAGTTCGTCTTCACGCCGCGGTGGTTCTCGACGCGCACGCTCAGGAGGCGCTCGCTGCGCTGGCCGCGCGGCACGATGACGACCTCGCGGTCCCACGTCAGCTCGACCGGCGCGACCGGCGTGTAGGCGAGCGTCTCGAGCAGCAGGAAGGGCGTGTCGTCGAGCTCGAACGAGACCTCGACGGGCACGAAGCTCGGCACCGGGCTCGCCGGCAGCTCGTCGCCGCGCGCGAACTCGCACGGAAAGGTCCACCGGAAGCGTCCGGGCAGCGGCGGCTCGTCGGGGAGGTCCTGGCTGTCGGCGGTGTCGTCCTCGGGCAGCTCGCCCGGCGCCGCCGCGCCGTTGGTCGGCGGCCGCACCGGCGTCGCGGCGTCGAACGGCGTCGAGCGCGCCGGGACCCGCACGGGTTGCGCCGGTTCTCCCTCGCAACGGATCGCGAGCTCGCGCACGTGCTCGTGGCCGTGCACGACGACGTAGCCGCTGCCGTTGCCGCCGAGGGGCACCTCTTCGTCGTCGAGCCAGACCTCGGCCCGCACGCCCGCCATCGCCAGGTAGAGCCGCTGCATCGCGTCGGCGCGCCGGCGCAGCAGGTGCGCACGGCGCAGCGCGCCGTCGGCGCGCAGGTCGGCGACGGTGTCGGCGAGTTCGAGCCGCACCCGTCGCAGCGCCGCGAGCACCGCCGCCTTGCGTTCGGGCGCGGACAGCGAGAGGAAGTCCGCGGGCAGCCGGGCGCCGCCGACGCCGTCGCGCTCCACGTGCAGCGGCTCCGAACCCGGCTGCGGCAGCGACGTATCCGCCGGGTAGACGACCTCCCAGTCCTTGCCGACGCGCAGCGGGTCGTGGTCGCGCCACGGGCCCTGGCTCGTGTGCTGCGTCCACGCGTCGTGCGCGAGGCGTGCGTAGGTCTCGCCGCGCGCCGGATCGAGCTGGCCAGGGTCGAAGATCCGCTGCGCCTTGTCGACCGAGCAGCGAGCGTACAGCAGGGGCGCGAAACGCCCCGCCGCGCGCCGCTCCTTCAGCACCTCCATCGCGGCCCAGATCGACGCGCGGTGGTGGCCGTGGCCTCGCGTCAGGCTGTGGTTGGTCAGGATCACGTCGGGGTCGACGCGGTCGACGACCTCGCGCATCGCGTCGACGAGACGGTCAGCGCCCCACTTCTCGAGCGTCACTTC
>CALKYL010000138.1 GCA_938003515.1 uncultured bacterium | reverse complement strand
GCGACAGCTTGGCGACCAGCACGGCGCCGGCGTCGTGCAGGCGGGCGAGGCACGTCGCCGTCGCGTCCCAGACGTGGTCCCGGAACGGCGCCGCGCCGAAGGTCGTCGGCGCGCCCGGCCAGGCGAACAGGTCCTTCGCGCCGTAGGGGATGCCGTGCAGCGGCCCGCGGTCGCCGCCGGCCTCGAGCTCCCGATCGAGCTCGTCGGCGCGCCGCAGCGCCTGTTCGCCGAGCAGGTTGACGACGCAGAACAGCTGTGCGTCGAAGCGCGCGAGCCGCGCGATCGACAGCTCGACGAGGCGCCGCGACGTGACCTTGCGCTGCCGCAGCAGGCTCGCGAGTTCGAGCACCGACAGGAACGCGAGGTCGGCCTCGCGCGCCGGCATCGGCACGTCCGCGGGGATCGCGACGGCCGCGCGGCCGGTCGCGGGCGGCCGCACGGCCCCGATCGGGAACGGGTCGAAGTGCGCGCTCGGCGGCAGCTCGAACGGCAGGGTGCGCTCGCGGAGCGCGGCGTAGCTCTGGCGCAGGCGCGCGAGCCGGTCCTTCGCCTGCTCGCGCTCGGCGGCGGAGAACTCGAGCCCGGCGAGGCGCGCGAACGCGGCCATGTCGGTCGGGTCGTCGCGCCGGAAGAGGCCGGCCGCGGCCGGCGCCGCGCCGGCACCGAGCAGGAAGGTGCGGCGGTCGAACCAGGGGCGGGTCGGCATGGGGGAGCTCGCTCTCGCGCGGTGCCGGTCCCGGTGACAGTTCCGGGGAGGTGCTGGCCACCTCGCGCGTCTATCGTCGGCGGGATTGTCGCCGGCCCGTGCCCTGGATACCAACCGACCCCGTCGCATGCCTGGACCGATCCCGATCCGTCGTCCGTTCTCCGCTCTGTTCCCCGTCCTCGTCGCCGCGTTCGCCGCGCCCGCTCAGGCGCCCGCTCCCGCGGAGGTCGCGCCCGACGCGCCGCGCGCGGTCGAGCCGCCGGCCGCGATGCGCTCGATCGAGAAGGACGAGCTGTTGCGCCACGCGACGTTCCTGGCCTCCGAGGAGCTCGGCGGCCGGCTGACCGGCTCGCCCGGCCAGGAGGCGGCGGCGAAGTACATCGCCGAGCACTTCGCCGAGCTCGGCCTCGAGCCGCTCGGCGACCCGGTGGCGGAAGGCGACGAGCGGGACGCGGCGGGGGCCCGGTCCTTCTACCAGCGCTACGGCATCCAGCGCACCTTCGTGACCGACGCGACGCGGCTGGTCGTCGGCGACCTGGAGATGGCCGACGGCTTCGCGGTGCTCGGCGGGCGCGAGACGACGGCGGACGTGAAGGGGAAGGTGCGCTTCTGCGGCTTCGGCCGCACGCGCGGCAGCTCCGCCGACGTGCCGGAGGACGAGAGCCTCGAGGGCGTGATCGCGGTCGTCGCCGTCAAGGGGCCGCGCGGCCGGGTGCCGAAGGAGCCGACCGTCGAGCAGAAGTTCGGCCTGTCGTTCGGCACGTTCGGCATGCTCGGCCGCACGTCGTCGGCGCTCGCCAAGAAGGGCGCCGCGGCGGTGCTGTTCGTGATGCACGACGACCCGATCGGCCTCGCCGACGTGCTCAACTACCTGGCGCTCGCGCCGGGCAAGGACACGATCGAGGCCAACTTCCCGGGCGCGGACCCGGGCATGGGCGGTCTCGGCCGCATGGCGGGCGGCGGCGAGGTGCCGACGCTGGTGCTGTCGGTGCCGGCGAGCAAGGCGCTGCTCGGCGAGCTCGGCGTCGACCTCGACGCCTACGTCGCCTACGTCGACGGCGACGGCGAGCTGCCGTCCGGCCGGGACGGCACAGCGGGCGCGCTGCGCCTCGTCGTCGAACACGACGCCGACGCGACGGCGTGCAACGTCGTCGCGGTGCTGCGCGGGTCCGACCCGGAGCTCGCCGACGAGGCGGTCGTCTACTCGGCGCACATGGACCACGTCGGCCGGCGCATCGACGGCGACGTCTTCAACGGCGCCGACGACAACGCGTCGGGTTCGGCCGGCCTCTTGGCCATCGCCGGCGCCTTCGCCCGCGCCGAGACGCGGCCCCGCCGCAGCGTCGTCTTCCTGTCGGTGTCGGGGGAGGAGCTCGGGCTGTGGGGCTCGCAGTACTACTCGGACCACCCGACGTGGCCGCTCGACAAGATCGTCGCCGACGTCAACACCGACATGATCGGCCGCAGCGGCCCGGAGTCGGGGCCGATGGAGGTCACGGTCACGCCGAGCTACCGCCACCCGAAGTACTCGACGCTGGTGCGCGACGCGCAGCGGTTCGCGGCGGAGCTCGACATGTCGTTCTCGCCGGGCGACAAGTACTACATGCGCAGCGACCACTTCAACTTCGCGCGCAAGGGCATCCCGGTCGTGTTCTTCTGCAACGGCGAGCACGAGGACTACCACCAGGTCACCGACCACGCCGACAAGCTCGACGGCGACAAGATGCAGCGCATCGCGCGGCTGGCGTTCTGGACCGGCTGGCACGCGGCGAACGCCGACGAGGCCCCGCAGGCGCTCGGGCGGCAGGAAGCGTGGTGAGGGCGCGGCCGCCCGCGATCGAGCGCTTCCTCGCCGTCGGCCGCTTCGCCGTCGTCGGGGCGTCGGCCGACCGCGCCAAGTACGGCAACAAGGTGCTGCGCTGCTACGCGCAGCACGGGCTGCCCGTGGTCGGGGTCAACCCGCGCCTCGACGAGGTCGAGGGCGTGCCCTGCTACCCGTCGCTCGAGCACGTGCCGGGCCCTCGGCGCGCGGTGTCGGTCGTGGCGCCGCCGTCCGCCGCCGCGGCGATCGTCGCGGCCGCCGCCGCGAGCGGCGTGCGGCACCTGTGGTTCCAGCCGGGCGCCGAGGAGACGGACGCCGTCGCCGCTGCGGTCGCGCACGGCATCGAAGTCGTCGCGGACGGCTCGTGCCTCTTGGTGGCGCTCGGCTTCCGCGAGTAGCGACGCCCGGTCGGCGCCGCACGGAGCGGCCGCATTTGCCCCGTCGGCCCGGCGACGGATACGATGCGCCCATGTCGCTCGTGTCGATCACCTCGGGCGTCGTGCCCGAGCTCGCGGCGCTGCCGTTCGCGCCGCCGGTCGCGTGCGTCTACCACCCGCTCGACTACGCGTGGGACCTGCACCGGCAGTACCTCGAGCGCTTCGGCCGCGGGCAGAAGGAGGTGCTGCTGGTCGGCATGAACCCGGGGCCGTTCGGCATGGTGCAGACCGGGGTGCCGTTCGGCGAGGTCGAGGCGGTGCGCAGCTGGCTCGGCCTCAGGGGCGACGTCGGACGGCCCGCGCGCGAGCACCCGCGCCGGCCCGTCGAAGGCTTCGCGTGCGCGCGGTCGGAGGTGTCCGGCCGCCGGCTGTGGGGCTGGGCCGCGCAGCGGTTCGTGACGCCGCACCGGTTCTTCCGGCGCTTCTTCGTGCACAACTACTGCCCGCTGGCGTTCGTCGGCGAGACCGGCGCCAACCTGACCCCCGACAAGCTGCCGCGCGCCGAGACCGAGCCGCTGTTCCGCATCTGCGACCGCCTGCTGCGCCGCGTCGTCGGCGCCGTGCGACCGCGCTGGATCGTCGGCGTCGGCGCCTTCGCCGAGCAGCGCGTGCACGCGCTGTTCGACGGGGACATCGGAGACGGCGCCGTGCGCGTCGGCCGGCTGCCGCACCCGAGCCCCGCCTCGCCGGCGGCGAACCGCGGCTGGGAACGGCTCGCGGACGAGTCGCTGGCCGCGCTCGGGATCGCGGTGTAGCCGCGCGCCGTCGCCGCCGGCCGCTACTGGAAGCAGGCCGGGGGCCGGCGCAGGCGGCCGAGGTGGTGCTGCAGCGCGGTGAACAAGCGCTTGCGCGCGCGCATGATGCGGATCGCGACCGTGCCGGTCGGCAGGCCGAGCCGCGCGCCGGCCTCGGCGTAGGCGCAGCCGTTGCGAACGCACATCTCGAACACGGTCCGGTAGTGCTCGGGCAGCTCGTCGACGGCGCGCTGGAACGCCTGCATGAACTCCTCTTCGACGAGGCGCTGGTCGTCGGCAGGCGCGGGGACGCTGTCGAGCACGTCGAGGTCGTCGTCGGTGTGCAGGCTCGTCACCGGGCGCGGCAGCCGGCTGCGCGAGCGCAGCATCGTCAGCGCCTGGTTGCGCGCGACCTCGAACAGCCACGCGCGAAAGTTCGTGCCGGGCCGGTAGAGCTCGTGCTTGAGCAGGACCTTCTCGAACACTTCCTGCGTGACGTCCTGCGCCAGGTGCACGTCGCGCACCATGCCGCGCACGAAGTGGAAGATGCGTTGGCCGTAGCGCTGCTCCAGCTCGGTCATCGCCGCCTCGGTGCGGCCCGCCTGCAGCGCTGCGACCAGCGCCTCGTCGCTCCACGGCGCGTCGTTACTCTTCACCGGCATGCCGGGCGGGACCAACTTCCGTACCGGGGTGGTTCCGAGTTCGGAGGTTCGTCGCAACGCGTGTTTCGACAGGCGCTTGAGCTCCGGTTCCGGCGCCGGGCCGGGCCGGGGTGCCTACGCGTTGCGGCACCTGGTGCCGCCGGCTCTAGGCTCTGGAATTTCCCCGGACTTCGACCCGGTCCGGCCGGCCGCGCGACGCACGCGGCGGCTCCCGGGGGCCCGTCCGCCGCGGGCGCCGGGCGCCCCGGCACCGGGCGGTCAGACCGGGAACAGCGCGCCGCCGCCTTCGAGGGCCGCGTCGAGCAGCGCGAGGTTGGAGCCGCGCCGCGCGTCCTCGTCGCCGTGGGTCAGGTAGCCCCAGCGCAGCCGGCGCACCGCGAGGTAGGCGATCGCGCTGCGGATGCCCCACTCGGCGCGGATGCGGTCGCCGCCGACGGCGCCGCCGAGCCAGCGGTTCAAGAGGCGGCGCTTCCAGTCGGGGTGCCGGTCGCTGTGCAGCCAGAACCAGGCGAAGTCGTGGTCGCGGTTGCCGATGCCGACGCACTCGAAGTCGACGAGGTGGGCCTTGTCGTCTTCGGTCACGATGACGTTGGCCTGCTGGAAGTCGCCGTGCACGAGCACGTGCAGCACGGGTTTCATAGCCTCGCCGTCGAGACC